>CAYHJZ010000008.1:0-17417 GCA_964357115.1 uncultured archaeon
CGATCCTTCGCGAAGTCGCGAGAGTCGAGTGGCTTCCTTGTCGATTCATGGGGGGTTTGAGTTGGGTCGTCGCTTGCACGCGCGAGAAAGTATTCCAATTTCGTTAGAAGAGGCGCTCACTTCAGTTCGTGAAAAATTGAGTTTAGAAAAGATGGAGATGTTTTTTGTGATTGCATTGGATTTGCGAGACCAATGCACCGCCCCTCCCGCGTGTGTGGCGGTAGGGAGTCGGTATTCCGTTTCAGTCGATGTGAAAGCCGTGGTACATGCGGCAGTGGTTCGGAATGCGGCACGTATCGTAGTGGTGCACAATCATCCGTCGCAAGATGTGTCGCCGAGTTCGCAGGACGTGATGTTGACGAAGCAGCTCATGGAGGCGTGCGCGTGGTTGGAGATTCAGTTCAAGGATCACGTGATTGTTTCCAAGCGCGCGGTTTTCTCCTTTCGAGAAGAGGGAATGTTGAATTAATTAAAAGTAAGGAGTCGAATAATTTATTTTTAAAAAAAGGAATAGAAAATTCAATTACTTTTTCGAGATAAATTTATTCTACAGGGGAAGAGCTTTCTACTTCCACGATAGGATAAATGAGTTTTTGCGTCTGGTCAAACGCATACGAGGGGAGTTGGAATCCGTCGGCGAGCAAGTGGGGTTTGCTCCATGCCGATACCGTAACTTTGATGGCCATTCCCGAGTCGGTGTCGCAGCTCCCGGTGAAGGAGGGAATCGTCTCGTGGAGAGTAGGTCCTTCGTACACCGTGATTCCTTCGTTTGCAAGCCACGCGGCGGACGCGTGAACAATGGCTTCTTCATTTCCTACAACAAATTCGGGCGCGTCCCACGGAGGGAGAGAGCAGAATTTGCTTTTGTAGACAAGCGTGAGCGGGGATTCGTCCGTCGTGTTCGTGAAGAGTTCGACTTGTCCTTTTCCTGCAGCGACAAATCCTAAAGAGGGAAGTAAATCCATGCTGGCTTGATCATCCACACCCACTCCGTACTTGTCAGTAGAGACTTTGAGGCACTCTTGACTCAGGGAGACGCCGCGAATGAAAGTGGTGTGGTCCACGTCCACGCCTTTTTCTTCCATCCACAACACCATGTTTTCAATATCTTTTTGTGCGGAGCGCGCGGGTTCTTTTTTCACATTCCATAAGTTGGAGTAGCACTGGTACGGGGTTCCCACAAACCATTGATAATTTTCAAGCACGGGAGGTTCGTTGGTTTCGTAGCGAATGCCTTTCCATACAAATCCAAGTTTTTGAGCCGCAAAGGATTGGGAGGCGGGCGCGGTAATCGTGTACGTGTTTCCGGTTGTACAATTGCATGCGAGGCAGACGAGCGTGGAGGTGTTTCCGAGCGTGAATTGAATGTCTTCCGCGTAAATTCCTTGCGCCGTGAGCCATGTTTCAAAAGCATTCACATCGGATTCGAGCGTGGTTTCGTCGTTCTGCCACGGGTTCGTGTTGCATTGCACGGGCGCGTATTCGAGAATTACGCTTGCGGTTCCTTTCACGTTAGTGATGGTTTCATTCAGCGTGCGAATCGTTTCAATGGTTTCACATGACGATTCGTTGAGCGGTTGATCGGGCGTGCAATTTTTTCCGTACGCAATAGAGACGTAGTATTCTCCATTTTCGCTGGGTTGCCAGGGCAAGACTTCATATCCGAGAGGATAATTCACGGTGGGAATTCCTTCCCAGATGCACGTGTTGATCGTGACGGGCGTGTACTCGCTTCCCATGCGTTGGAAGGGAGTGAAGGCGTTGCACCCTCCGAAGTAAAGAGATTGATTCGTTGGATTGAAGAAAATTACTTCATACGCGGTGTCGTTTTCCTGAATGTACGCACCCGGTTTCGTGTAGGGAGTGAATCCGTTTTCTTTGAGGAATGTTTTAGCTGCTTCATTGCCGGGATATACAACCAACACGTCTCCGCGCGGGCAGTTGAGTGCCGCGCACGTGATTTCCGCCCCGGGAACGAATCCGAATTCGCGTACCGTAATATTATTTTGCGCCAACCATTCGCTCACGCGCCCGTTTTCATTTTCGGAGTGAGAAAAATAATCCCCCATCACTTGCCAAGGGTTCGTTTCCGCCTGCACGGGAGAGAATCCATACCACGGGGAATCGTCCCCATTCAGCGGGGGGTTTTCTCCGTCCACGGTTCCATCATCCGGCGTTACGCAGCCAGATAGAATGAGTAGAAAAACGAGGAATAGGGGGAGTAAAAATGAAGTGCGCATGCGGTAACTACCTCTTTTCACTTTTTAAGCTCGCGCGGGGCGGGTCATTTTTCTTGGGGGGGGGAGCGAGCGTGAATGCCGGGTCAAGCGTCTTGGCGGCGGCGTACATGATGGCTTTGAGCGCGGGGAATTTGACGCGGTGAATCGCTTCTTCGAATCCCAGCCATTCAAAGGCGTTGTGTTCGTTGGACAACACGACATCTCCGGATCGGCTTTCTCCGAGGAAGAAAATCACGTGGCGTTCGCACGGTCCGTGTTCGCGCATCATGGTGTAGATGTTCACTCGGCGAAATTTGGGGTAGAAAATAATATTCTTGAGACCGGTTTCTTCGAACACTTCTCGTCGAGCGGTTTGTTCTTCATTTTCTCCTTTTTCGACGCGTCCTTTGGGAGCACTCCAGTAGCGCGAGCGTGTCGGTCGGAGTAGGAGGAATTTTCTTCCGCGGTAAATAATCGAGCCGCAGGCTTTTTCCACCGGCGTCCGGTGGGGCGGATGATATTTTTTCGTGTTCTTGTTCGCGGAAGCAGGCATGACTATCTACGCTCCATCTCCCCATTTAATGATGGTGATTTGACTAGGGATTCGTCGAGGAAGTGGTTTATAAACGGCAACCCGTTTCTGGGAATAGAACACACCCTTTTGAGGAGGCGGAGTGAGATGGTTGATTTTATTGAGGCAGTGAAGCGCCCCCTGCGTGCGGATCCCGTGACGATTGCCATGGGAGTCATTTTTGGTATTTTTCCGTTTACGAGACCCTTGCTCCACGGTTTAGGCATTGAGGCCGCGCGCCGAACATTTACGGGTAACACCGAGATGCCGGGCTTTGATGATTTTATTGACGCTTTCTTGTCCGGGTTAGTCGTCCTCGTCATTACGATTTTGTTCTTCTTGCCCGCTTTAGGAGTGTTGGCGCTAGGGGCCGCCGCCGCGTTTCCTTTAGTGATGGATATTCTTCGAAATATTCCGATTAACCCTTCCGTATCGGTGCAGGCGCTCATGACCCTCGTCGTGGGTGGGGCTATTTTTGGATCGGTGGCGTTGTTGCTTTCGCTTCTCGCCGCGATCATGTTGCCGGTGGCCGTGCAGTTGTATGCGCATGATAAGCATGTGAGTAGCGCGTTTTCATTTAGGAAAATTTTTCGCGTGGTGGCGACGGCACCGTATTGGATTGCTACCGTCCTCATGATGGGGTATGGAATTGCCTTGTTGGGCTTGGTTTCAGTGATTTCTTTGCCCGAATTTAACGCATTGAGCGTCGTCTTCTTGGGTATCGCATTCTACATGTGGTGGATGACGTGGTACATTGTCATGTCTCAAGTCGTGCACGAGAGCGGAGTGTTGGGCCATACGAAGCACGCACACGAAACGACAACAAAAAGAAAGAAGAAGCGTTAGAAAAAATAGTTTGTTTAAAAAAATAAATAAAATGGTAGCGCCGGAGTTTTTCTCCGGTCGCTCATTTGAAATAGAATGTACTATTCCTCGTCTTCTTCGTTCGAGGCTTCGTCCGTGTCTTCGTCCTCTTCTTTCTTCGCGGCTTCTCCCACGACTTCTCCGAAGGCGACTTTTCCTCGGACGGCGGTGACGCGGACTTTCACGTGTTGCCCTTGTTGTGTTTTCGGCACCACGATGACGAATCCTTGAATCTTGGCGATTCCATCTCCTTTTTCTCCGATTCCTTCGATGGTCACATCGTAGGTGTCTCCTTCCTTCACGGGGACGGGCCCAAAGGCGCGGCGTCGTTGATCAGGGTAGTTGTCGTTGTTGTTGTCGTTCATCATAGTATTTCCTCCACACACGAAATAATCGAATTTTTCTCAAAATTCTGAAAAGAGTAAGATGGTGATGCGTTAGAAGAGGAGTGAGAGAGAATCGAGGAAAGAGGGGAATCGAATTTCATGCGAAGATAATCCTAGTATGTATTCTACCAATAGGCAGAGTATTCCTTATAAGGGTTCATGCCCCCCGAAGGGGGATAAGGGGACTACGTCTGGAATCGTTTCTTCGCGGGTTTCGCGGGTTCTTGTTTCACCGGGTGTTGGGGCAGGATGTAGATGTACACGTACACTCCCATCGCGATGAGGAGGAGAACTAAAGAAAACACGACGGCAATGAGGGAGTTTTCTTCCACGACTTCGACGGTGACACTCTGGCAATTCGTCTGCAGCGTCGTGTCGAGTTGGGAGGCGAGGGTGCATCCAATCACGTACGTTCCGACTTCGGAGAATGTGACGTTGAAGGATTGCGTGTGCGCCATGGAGGGAGATAATGTTTCGACCACGAGTTGGGCGGGTTGCAGGGTTCCGCTGGGGCGCATGAAGAATGTCGCGGAGACGCCATTAATGGATTCGATTCCCTCATTCTGTACGACCCATTCCACGGGGAGGGTTTCTCCTACATTCACGCGATTTTTAGGAACGAGGAAAGCGCCCGACACGTTGAAGGGGGGCGAGTTAACTTCGAGGAAAGCGCGTTCTGAGAATTGAGTAATGTTTTCTCCGAAGATGTTCGTGTACGTGAGCACGGCGGGAGGTAAAAGAATTGAGATGGCGCGGAGGGGTTTGATGCGATATGAAATCGTTTGTGTCTGTCCGGGGTTAATGCGTCCGTCAAAACCGGTTTGTCCTTTGAGAAGAGGAACCGATTCGAGTTCGAATTTTCGATAATCGACATTCACGTTCACGGCTTCTCCCCCGTGATTCGTGAGTTGGAGTGTGATTTCAATTTCGTCTCCGAGAATAGGGTTTCCGTTCACGTACATGGAGAAGCTTCCCGGTTCATCGAAGCGGGGTTGTTGGTACACGCCGAGGGTGCCGTTTTGAATCGAGAGTTCGTCCGTGGAAGGGGAGGATGTGGCGCAGACGCGCAGGGTGTTGATCTCTGCCACGATGTCGTCGCGCGGGAGGATAAGAGTAATGATTCCGGAGTCGTCGTGAATAACATCCACGGGTGAGAAGGTCGTGAAGGGCGTTTCAGTAGAATTGAGAAATACACTCACGCGCGCATCCGCTTCCGTGAGAGGAAAAAGGGTAGCGGGGAGTCGGAGCACCGTGTCGTTGGCAGGATTGAACATGTCTCCCGTCGCGTTGAACGTGAGTTCGTCGCACGCGGTTTGGGTGGGTGTGGTGAGCGTAATGCCTGTGAATCCGAGCGAGGAGGTGCTGGTTTCAGTGATGACGAGCGCGTGGGCGCTGGTGAGTAGAAGTAGTGCGGCGAGTGCGACGAGAATGACTTTCATGTTTTCCCCCCAAGGATGAATACACGGCGAGCGTGTTCAGTAGTTCTTCGCGAATGACCTTTTTAGGTCTATGGGTGGGAACCACGTTAATCGTGGAAGCAGAATAGTTTTTTTGGGCGCGAGAGAGGCAGTATCCCGTGTCTTCGCAGAACACGTTGTCGAATATTTTAACGTCCGAATACCCTCGTTTTCGGAGTCGTTTTTCCAATACTTCCGGATCACACGTGAGAACCAGGAGACATGTAAGGGGGAGAGCGATTTCGCAGAGGAGGTGCCCTTCAATAATAATAGGGCTGGATTGAGCGTGGCTCTTGATTTTTTTTTGAAGGAGGGCGCGGAGTTTTTCTACATTCACGACGCGTTCTCGCGTGTCCGAGTCGAGCGTTGAAATCCCGCGTTGAGTAGCGAGTTTGTTTTCTTCGAGAAGCGTCGCGCCGAGTTTTTGGGCGAGGAGCGTTGCCCAGAGTGTTTTTCCCACGCCCGGAGTTCCGGTAATGCCAATCACGAGGGGAGTCATACATTAACCGTTTTTTGTTTTTGCGAAAAGATTGCACTCATCAGGGGCGAAAGGGATAAGGAAAAAGGAGAAGGGGCCAAGTGCGCACGGGGGTTGTGTCGCAGTTGGTGAACCCTCCTTTTTTGGCCGTTGTGTAATCGGAACCCAACAGGGGGATAGGCACCGATTGGCCGTGAGTGAGTGCCTGAGACACCTTCTTTTCTACAAAAGATAGGCGCGCCAAAACACACTGACATCAACACTATGACCGAGTATAAATACTTATTGGTAAAAACGCCCAAATTAGCCTTTATTTCGTCTAAAAGGGAATAATACAAAAAAGAATGGCAAAAGAAGCGTTATTTAGCCTTCTTTTCTTGTGTATAACTCGTTTTTAGGCAAAGAATGTTTTAGCCCTCGCGCGGAGAGGAAAAACACTCAAAAAACGCGTTATGTAGTTCCATTTTGGGCGTATTTTGGAAGAAATGAAAAAAAGAGAAAAAACACGAAAAATGCTCAAAAGTTATGTAATTGGGCGGTTAAAGTGCCATTATTGAGCAAACGGACAACGTATTGCCCAAACATAACTTTTCGCGATTATCGCAGGCGCATCGTATCCAAGTTTCGAATCGCGGTGCTGGGAATCCCATACTTCTGCGTGAGGAACTTGGCGAAGGCCACGGTCTTGATTTTGTTGCCGTGATCCACGATAATTCGCTTGGGTTTGGGGTGAATATTTCGAATATAATTCAACAATTGGTTGCGATCCGAATGCCCCGAATAACCTTCTAGACTTTCCACGCGTAAGTTAACGGTGAGTTCTTTGGTCTTTCCGCTGCTGTCCGCCACGGGAATGTTCTTGATTCCCCCTTGGAGTTTTCGTCCTAAACTTCCATCCCCTTGGTAGCCGGTGAAGACCATGGCGTTGTTCTCCTTGTCGGCCATTCGGTAGAAATAGTCCAAGCTCGCTCCGCCCGTGAGCATTCCACTTGAAGCTAACACGATGGCTTTTCCTTCGTCCAATATTTGGTCGCGTTCCTTGAACGTGGCGGCGTGGAAGGCCGGACTCGTGAAGGGAGAATCGTTCTGGAAGATTCGGCGTTGAATGCTCTGTTGTAAATATTCCGGGTACACCGTGTGAATCGCTGAGGCTTCGCGCGTGAGTCCATCCAGATAGATTTTGGCCCCGGGCAAGAATCCGCGGCGGAAGAAGTCTTCAATCACGAGTGCGACTTCTTGTCCGCGTCCCACCGCAAACACGGGAATGAGGACATTCCCTCCTTTGGCATGGGTTTCTTGAATAATTTTCAATAATTTTTGGTCGTCCACTTCACGAGAGGGTTGGATGTCGTTCTCTCCACAATACGTGGATTCGAGAATTAAGGTCTCGACGCGCGGGTAGCCTAAGTCCATCATGTCAAACAAGCGCGTTTTTCCGTATTTCATGTCGGCACTGTACAGGAGATTATGTCCCCCCGTTCCCACGTGCAAGTGCACGGAGGCGCTCCCCAAAATGTGGGAGGCGTTGTAGAAGGTGAGGCGCATGTCCGGAGTAATGTCGGTGACTTCGCGGTAGTCGCGCACGATGACGTGTTTGAGGAGTTCTTTCACGTCTTTCTCCGAGTACGGGGGCTCATTTCCTTGTTTGAGGGCGACATCCACGTAGTCGAATTGCAACAGCGTCATGATGTCGCGCGTGGGCTCAGTACAATACAACGGGCCGCGGTAGCCCATTCGGTACAAGTAGGGAGCGAAAGCCTGGTGGTCCGTGTGCGCGTGCGAAATCACAAGCGCATCTAATTCGGATAAAGGAAAGTTGAGCGCATCCAAGTAGGGGTACGGATCGTCCTTGTTGGAGGGATTAATACCGCAATCAATCAAGACTTTTGAGAGAGGGGTTTCGAGGAGCATGCAACTTCGTCCGATTTCGCGAAACGCACCAAGACCCGTGAGGCGCACCCAGTCGTGTTTGGATTCGGCTTTTCGATAAATTTTCTTGGCGGTTTCTTGAAGCATCTTCTTTCGTTCGGAAGCGTGCTTGTGCAAGTGGTATCGGATTCCCGTCAAAAATTCACTATCACTCGTGGGAGCGCGGATGATTTTGGGCGTCCATCCGGTTTTGAGAACAATGGCTTTGCTGGTTTCTCCCCCTTTTCCAATGACGAGCCCGGGTTTCTCGGCTTCGATGACGACTTGGTGGAACGGATCGAGGAAAGTAATATTTTTGACTCCCGCTTCAGCAGGAACCATTTTTTCGATTTGTTTTTTGGCATCCGAGGGATCGGCGAGAAGACTCTTGTCGCTGCGCACCGAGATTTTTTTCTTTAATTCGAATGCAATTTTGGGAATAACATTTTCTCCCGGCGTGAGGAACGAGCTCGGGTTTTTCGTGTAGAGAACAATTTCCGGTCCCTCGAAGTCAATGCTAGTCACTTGACTGGTTCGAGGAATGTTTTTTTTGATAAAGGCTTCAATTTCTTCCATGTCCATTCGCGGCGCGGGAGCGTGAGGCGTGGTTTTAGTGGGACTCGCAGAAGAGCTAGCGTCGGAAGTAGGTTTCATATTGTTTTTTTCCTAGGTATTGATCCATTTTTTATTTTTGTTTCTTGTTTTTTTTCTCGTTAGGATAACGAGAGAGAATTGTAAAATGGGGAGAGGAGAGGAAGGAATTTTTTTTTATTGAGCGGCGACCATTCGTTCGACTTCTTTGGCGGAAACTTCTTGGATACCGTTGGAGTCGATGACCATAATCGTAATGCTGTGTCCGCCCGACATGACGTCGCGTTTCTTCGCGGCCGAGATGGCTTTGACGGCGAGTTTCATGGCTTCTTCGCGTTTCATTCCCACATCGTATTGGGAGTCGAGCACACCCATCGCGAATTCGCTTCCGCTTCCGGTGACCGTGTATTCGTCCACGGGCGCAACGCTTCCCACCGCATCCATAGAGTAGAGCTGCGGCGTCCCCGTGTAACCACCGATGATGAATTGAATCATGAAAGGATAGTAGCGGTTTCCGTTGAGGATGTTGGCGATAAAGGTAACGAGGGCTTTTGTCGTAATCGTGTTTTCGCGTTCGACTTCGAAGAGTTTAGCTTGGGATCGGAGAAAGCGAACGAGGGTTTGGGCATCGCCCATTCCTCCGGCAATCGTGAGACCGATTTTACTGGTGAGTTTGTACACTTTTTGCGCATCCAAGTCGGCGGCGAAGTATCCCATCGTCGCCTTTTGGTCGGCGGCGAGGATGATCGCATCCTTCGTGCGAATGCCTAACGTAGTGGTTCCGGTTTTCTTGATGTTGGTTTCATCTTTCATGCGTTTTTCGCCTTCACTGAAATTAAAACGGGACTAAAATAAGCTAATGGAATAATCTATTCATGCGCCTTCGTCTTTAAAAAAGCCACCCCTTGAAACGCTACATGCCACGCAAGAACGAGGCAGCGCGGGTGAAAGTAAGGAAAAGACACGCGGCGTTAATGCTTGTGCCCGTGTCCGTGTGCGTGCTCGTGCTCTTCTTCCTCTGCGTGTTCGTGGTCTCCCGTGTGGAGGGTTCCGTCGTCGTGCACGTGAGCGTTTTCCACGTCTTGTTTTTGAATTTCCGAACTCAAGTTAACTTTCTTAACGGTAGGAATGGATTCAATCACGAGTTTGGAGAACACCATGAGGTTGCGCTGGTAGCGCGTCATGAGGGGAATGGGTCCCGACACGTTCACCGTGTCTTTATCGCGTTTCACGGTAGGCCTCGCGTCCCCGGGAAACATTTTTTCGGTGAGCGCGTCCAATTGTTCTTTTTCTTCCGTGAAATGTTTTTCTATTTTGATATCGTATTCCACCGTCTTTCCGGCGAGTTCGGGGTTGAAGTCCACGCGCACGCGTCCGCCCGACACGCTCTGGACTTTTCCCATCATGTCGTTCGCGTTCACAATGGTTCCGGGCACCGCCGGCACGTTATGTTTTTTGAAATCACTCAGGGGAAGCACTTTGATGAGTTGCGCGTTTCGGCTTCCGAACGCTTTTTCCGGTTCAAGAGTCAAATGTCGTTTGTCTCCCACTTTCATTTCGAGGAGGGCGGCGTCAATGCCAGGGAGAAGTTCTCCCGCGCCGGCGATAATAGTCACGGCGCCGTAGCGTCGGTGCGCGGCGTCGAGTCCCGCTTTTTGAGCGGTTTCTTTATCGGTGGTGTCGAAGACGGTTCCTGATTCGGCTTCTTTTCCGGTGAATGCAATACTGATGAGATCTCCTTTCTTCATACGTGAATCCGTCCTTTTTCGCCGAGTGGGGCGTAAACGATGTATTGCCCTTCCAAGCCTTTTTTAACCCTTTTTCCATTCGAGTGGAGCGGAGACCCTTTTATGCCGGACGAGAACACCCCTAAACCTGCCACCCGTTGGGCGGCTATTTTCATTGTAGGATTAATGTTACTCTCCGGTGTCGCGGTGTTTTTTGCCGCGGGAGCCGGAGGAGAAACCCCCACACCCGGTTCGTCGACGGTGGAGACGTTTATTGCGTCCGACATCACGGGAGAAGTCACGACTATTTTCCCTACGGCAATTATTGGAGGACAAACCCTCGAGTCGGACAAGACAGTAATTGATGAGATCGTGCTGCAGCTTTCGTTTGTGGAGGGAGTGAATTCCCAGTTCACGCGCATTGACACGACGAGTTCGGAGTTAGCGTATTTAGCTACTGTCTCCTTGAGTGCGGAAGCCGATCGCGCCGCGTTTGTGGAAGCCGTTTCGCAAGTAGACGTCTTGTCGAATGTGGAAGTGTATTTTCAAGCCTCCGCGAGTGTTCCGTCCACGATGACGGGGCAGAGTCAGGCCGGTGTGTCCAAAACATTTACGTTGAGTCAGCCCATCGTGCAGGCGATTATTTCCCCGCAAACGCAAGTCGGGGATTCGATTGTGGGGAGTGTTTCCGCCACGTTTCAAGGAGAAATTCCCGTGAGTGCGTACATGGTCGAGTCGCAGAATTTGGCGCGCACGCCCGTGTCGTTATCGAAGGAGCAGGAAGTCACGATTGACACGTTAGAGAATCGTATTTCCGCGACGGGAGTAGTAACCTTCACCCCCTCGTTTTCAGGAGAATGGTTGCAGACCTCATTGAGCGCGCTCCCCCACATCACAAACGTGGAGACGCCGATTCTTCCTTTCTTGGATAGAGACTTGGTGGCTATTTTTCCGAATGCGGAGAGCGTGAAGGGAAATGTGCAGTTGTTCATGGTGGATAACCCGAACGTGTTCACCGATGTTCAAGCGAGTGGAAGTCAACTCGTCGTGACGTTGGGCGATGTTTCCTTAGTGGAAGCAAAGACCGCGTTGAAAGAAATTGTAGAAGAAGCCCTTTCCACGAGTGTGGAGATTACATTTCACGATCCCCAATCCCAGTTTTTGGTAGAGTTGGATGTTGCGGCAGGAATGGCCGTGAGTGCCACGTCGGCAGTGCAGTCCTTCTTTGTGTCGAATGGAATTGAGGGGGACATTCTCCGAAATGGCACGGCGAAAATTGAAACCATTACGTTTGAGGATGCGAATCAAACCGTGAGTGTTCCGAATGGCGTAATGGACATTGTCGTCAACCCCACGCATGGTGTGGGAGACATGGTGCGCGTGAGCATTCAGGCGATTCTCGTGAGTGGCGAAGTGACGTTTGTGAATGGAGTCGAGTCCGCCGCCATTGCCGAGACGCAGATTTAAATAGAAGGCGCGTTTCTCCTTCGTTAGAGGTGGACGGAATGGCGTTTCTATCATTAGGTGAATTGGTTATTTTTCTCGGACAGAGTGTTTCGATCGTCTTGACGATTTTGATTCTGTACCGCATGTCGAGCACGCACGCGAGGCGATAAAATCATGAGTATTTTTTTCGGGCGACCCGATCTGATGATTATTTTTCTCGCGCAGGTGTTGCTGATTATTCTGCAGATTGTCCTGTATCACCGATTAGGCGTGCACTCACGACAAGGACGTTCTACGCAAGGAATAGAATTGGCGATGGCCGCGACGTCGACGCGATCGAAGAAGTCTTCCGCGAAGAAAAAATCTTCGCGAAAAAAATAAAATAAATTTATTCTTTTTTTAGGGAGGCAATCGCTTGGGCGATGTCTCCGTCGCTTTCTTCTAACGCGTCGCGCGCGGTTTCTTTGGAGACGCCGGCTTGTTCCGCGACCAAGTCAATGTCTTCTTCCGTGATCGTGGAACCTTCTCCGACTTCTTGTGCTTCTCCTGTAATCGTGTAGGTTTTCTGTCCCTTCATGTCAACGGCCGTGACTTGCGGGGAATCGAATACGAGTATTTTTCCATTCGTGCATTCGATGGTTACTTTTTGCGCGTCAATTTCTTCGCTTTTGATGCCGAGTTGGCGCATCATGTTTTTCATTTGAGCGGGGTTCATTCCCCCGAGTCCGGGTAGCATACCAATGTTAGGCATTCATTCTTTTTTATAGAGATACCTTGGCCCCTACTTGTTAATGATAAGAGCAATTTCTTGAATCATATATAGCCTATTTCTAGGAGTTGAAATCAATTTCATGAGCTTTTCATGGTCTCGAATGGCAGACGACTCTACGTGAATTCCTTTTGAAGCCTCGTCGCGATATAGGACTCCTCTTGCAATGGCAAGCGTTAGAAACGCACGATAAAAGTAGTACGCGTCGAGATTTTTATTAACGAATTGAGTGACCTCCTCGCGTGAGTTCCGACTCATTCGGTAAAAGGAAGGGTAGCATTCTGCAATGAATGACTCGAACACTTCCTCTCGCAACGATTCGTCCCTCACTCTAAAAAAATTACTTTTAAGAAGTGCTCGAAAATTATCTAAGAATACTGCTGCAATAATTTTTCGTTGAGTTTCGGGAAGGTTTTCAGTGCCATCGCGTTCAGCCCGTTGGAAAAGTGAACGGAGGAGTTTTTCTCCCAGGATAGTAAATGGAAGCTTTTGAACCGCCGCCAGCTCAGTAATGGAGAGTAGGGGATTTTTCGCCCTCTCCTTTTGTATCTCTTCCCATCGCTCCACCAGTCGAGTGGCTTTATTTCGAGCTGTGCGGGGAGTGTCTCCTCGTGCAATAAATCGTTTGAATGCCGCCCTATGACGAAGTTGATTGGGAGTCAGTTGAGCAGCCATCCAAGGTATACCAATTGCGGGTTTATTAGGAATTCTCTTTTTTACCAGCAGGAACTAAAAGCGCGCGCCGTAGAGTATATTCATGCCGGAAGTCATTGATTCGTTGGACAAGATGCGTCGCGTCTTCGAGGGCGCTCCCTTTTTGGAGAAGCAGGCGAATCGCGCTAAGGCGCTAGAAATTCATTTTTCGCGACGCGGAGTGATTCAAGTAGAAAAGAATGGGGGCGCGTGGCCCACACTGGTATACCCGGCGGCCGACACGCTCGAATCGTCCATTTCGGAAATGGAAAAGCAGCGTCAATCTTCTTCAAGTAAAAAGCGACAGTGGGAGTGGACGCACACGAAAGCAGCAACGGAAAAAACCGTCGCGAACATCACCAAGGTTTCCGATCCCTTGTATTGGCGTCATGTTTTCAAGAAGATTAGTAATGCCAGTTATCGTGCGGATGCGAAGAGTATTGATTTGAAATCTCACTTAATTGCCAACCCCAAGTATCGACCCATGGTGGAAGCGTTTGTCTCGAATGAGGAGTATCGGAAGCAACTCACCGAGACGGTGAAACATTCCCCCGTGTATATGGGACACGAAGGGATTGCAAAGCACGCTACGCAGCGACAAAAACTCCAGATGGAAGTTTCCCAAACCCAATCCGAACGCATGGGGGAGCAAGTGGAAGCGTACGAGAAACAATTGTTCGCGTTGCGCGAGTTATTGAAGTGGTCGCGCGAGAAATAATCGCTCGTTTCATTTTTTTCGCTTTTCTTCGAGTTTAATTCGTTTCAATCCCACTGAGTCGTATTTCTTATCCGAACTAATGATGGGGTCTCCCCCGCAAGCTAATACGTGGAATGTATCGAACGTAGTCATAGAATAGTGATTCATCAACGCGGCGGCCTTCTGGCAATATCCTAAATCCAGTTCCACGGGTCGAACGTCGACGAGTTCGAATACTTGAGCCATGGCTTTCTCCGGATCCAAATTTTCTCTTCGCGCGATAATGAGAATTTCTTGAAGAGCGAAACACGAAGTCCAAATTTTCTCTCCCTGCTCTTCATACACGTGAACGGCTGTTTCTTTTAGCCAATCGCTCTCTTTGAGCAGGGCCAGCAAAAAATCAACATCGGCGTACATTAGCGCTCAAACCTCTGGGCTACTTCATCCTCTACGCCCGCGCGTAATTCCTGAATCGACTTTTTAGTCTTCCAAAGTCCCATCGCGCGCACCGCTTTCAGTGCTTCGCGAGGAGGAAGGCGCTTCTTGGATGGCACTAAAATAACTTGACCATCCGGCAGCACTAAAGGAGTAAATGTGGTTACTTTCATTTGTTCGCGCACCTTTTGAGGGAAGTACATTTTTCCGGTTGAATCTAACGATACTGTTTCACTCACGTGCGATCACCTAAAAGAATACCTTTCCCAAAAAATATAAGCTTTTTGGTAAAAAAGGCATAATTTTACCAAAACCACATTGGAACCAATGGCGGTTTGGCGTTGAAAAAGGGTTTAGTGCTACTCTAATGGTAGTGTTCTTGACTCCAATTTAGGAGGTGAGTCGAAAATGCAACCTGTACAAAAATACGCTGCCGGCGCGGTAGTCGCTAGCGTGTGGAAAAATAGTAGTGATAAAGGGGAATTTCTCTCCGTGAGCCTTCAGAAAAGATATAAGGGCGCGGATGGACAGTGGCAATCGTCCTCGAGCTTTAAGCCAGCGGATTTGCCTAAAGCCTCGCTCGTATTGCAGAAGGCCTACGAGTACATTATGCTCAATGGAGGAACAGCGGATTCCGCTTGATGGGCGCACGCCCATCATCTTCCATTCTTTTTCTCAACGCGTCGCCCGAACGCATTAAAACGCCTCCCCCTTTAGTGATTAAAATGGACGTCCCCACCCTCGTTAAACAAACCAATGGGTTTGAGCACTTCAACCCGATGCAGTCTAAAGTACTGCTCGCTAATTGGAAGACGCAGAACTTGGTCGTGGCCTCCCCCACCGCGTCGGGGAAAACTATTATTGCCGAGCTCACGGGATTGGAGAGTATTTTCAACAAGAGAAAGAAAGCCGTGTACACGTGTCCCTTGCGCGCGCTCGCGCACGAGCATCATCGAGATTTGAAGGAGAAATATTCCAAACCACACCAAATCAAAATGGCCGTGTCCACGGGAGATTTAGATTCGTCTTCTAAGCACTTGTCGAATGTGGATTTTATTTTTACCACGTATGAAAAACTCGATTCGTTGCTCATTCATCGCACCGAGTGGTTGAATCAGATTGGCGTGCTTATCATTGATGAAGTGCACGAATTGGATTCCGATCGCGGTGCGACGTTAGAGATGGTGATTACTAAACTCCGCATTCTCAATCCCCAATTACAAATTGTCGCGTTGAGTGCCACGATTCCCAACGCCGACGAGTTGAGCGTGTGGCTGAATGCCGAATTAGTGGAGAGCAATTATCGCCCCGTCCCGTTGAAGGAGGGCGTGCATTATCACCAAACCCTCGTTTTCAAGGGGGGAGACGAATTGGATTTACCCGGGGACGATCCCGTGGGGAGTTTAGTCGAGAATACGGTGAGTCAAAAGAAACAAGCGTTAGTGTTTGCGAATACGCGTAACCGCGCCGAGAGCATGGCGAAACAACTCGTTCCCGTCATACTGCCGCGTTTGGATAGTGGGGAGAAAAAAGCGTTGGAGAAAATGGCGTCGCGGATTGAGGGAGCGTTGGAAACTCCCACCGCGCAATGCAAAAAGCTCGCCGAGTTAGTACGCAATGGCTCCGCGTTTCATCATGCAGGGTTGGTTCAGCGACAGCGTGAGATAGTTGAGAGTGGTTTTCGCGAGGGAATGATCAAAGCCATTTCCGCGACTCCGACACTCGCCGCGGGGGTAAATCTTCCTAGTTTTCGCGTAATTATTTTGACACTGTATCGGTATGATTTTGGAGGAATGGTGCGCATTCCCGTGCGAGAGTATAGGCAAATGGCGGGACGTGCCGGTCGACCCAAATACGATAACGCGGGAGAGAGTATCGTGATTTGCAAGCACGAGATGGATGCCGAAGACGTCATGCGGAGTTACATTTTGGGAGAAATGGAGTCCGTGCGTTCCAAGTTGGGAGTGGAGCCCGTATTGCGTATGCACTTGCTTGCGCTCATCGCGTCGCGCTTTGTCTTTGACAAGAAGAGTTTGGAGTATTTTTTCCAACGCACGTTGTACGCGCACCAGTTCAAGGACACCGACTCCTTGATGCGCATGCTCCATGCGTTGTTGAAAGAGTTGGAATCGTTAGAGTTCATTGAAGGAGAAGAGGGTCGATTCTTTTGTACTAAAATAGGTCAGCGCGTCGCGGAATTATACTTGGATCCTCTCTCCGCGCACGCGATGATTCAGAAGTTGAAACAAAAAGGGCTTTCCGAGTATGGGTTGCTCTACACCCTCGTCGACACGACGGAGTTTCGCCCGTATGTGCGTGTTCCCGCCAAAGCAGAGGCTGAGACGTGGGAAGAGTTGCAGATGAATTGGGAGAAACTCCCGATTGAAGACGCGAGTGTCCTCATGGCGGATCAGGATATTTTAGAAAAGTGGCAAACCACTGCGTTTTTGGGCGAGTGGATTAAGGAAGTGAACGAGCAGCAGTTGTTGGATAAATTCAACATTGCCCCGGGAGTGATTCGTACTAAATTACTCAACGCGGATTGGTTACTATACGGAATGCAAGAGCTCGCTCCCTTGATTGGTCAGCAGACTAAGCAAGGAAGTATTGCCAAGATGCGCAAGCGCGTGGCGAGTGGAATTAATGAAGAGTTAATCTTGTTGTGCGAGTTGCGCGGAATTGGAAGAGTGCGTGCGCGACGCTTGTTTAATGCGGGAATCACGAATGTGAGCGGGGTGAAGAACGAGAGTGTGGAAAACTTGGCTAAAATTCTCGGTTCCCAGACTGCGCTCACGGTGAAAAAACAGCTGGGCGACTCGTTCGAAAAAGGGGCGAAGAAGAAAATCGAATCTTCCATTAAGGAACAGAAGACGTTGTTTGATGGAGTATAGCGAAAATCAAAATACTTTTTCCAGCATCAATGAGGAGGCGAAAAACAAGAAGAACCAGATAATTACGCATTAAACTCTTTTTCGAGCACGTCTTTGATTTTGCTCGCGTCGACTTTGAGTTTGATGAAGCGGGTTTGTCCTTTCACGCCGGGACCGCTTTGCGTAGTCACGATCATTCCGTACATTTCGAGCTGGTTGATGTATTCTCGATACCATCGTGCCGAAACAGGCCCCCCGACGGAGTTTACTTTTTTGGCGAGGCGTTCGTATTCTTCGAAAATAGAT
>CAYHJZ010000009.1:0-17404 GCA_964357115.1 uncultured archaeon
AACAAACCTTATCGTCCGCTCCCTATGGGTGTTTTGACTGAAAAAGACGCTTATCTTGCTGCAGTTTTATGTTACATCGGGGCCCTAATTTTAGCTTATATTGCGGGGAGTCTTTATTTTTGGATTACAATTCCTGCAATTGTACTAACAATACTGTATTCAGTTCCATTTCTATATCTGAAAAAGCGTTTAATTTTCGGGACACTTTCAGCTACTATTTTGTATACTGTCATTGCGCCCTTGCTCGGGTGGAGTTTATACTCCCAGAACTCTGAAATTGTCTTGTACTTGATTATTTTTTTATTTTTCTTAGGTCTGCCAAAAGCAATACTTAAAGATTTTGTTGATATTCCTGGGGACGAATATCACAGAATTAAATCTCTGCCAGTTTTCTTTGGATATTCTCGCAGTATTGGGTTGGTTATTTTTCTTTATGTTCTTTCTGGATTTTTTCTTATATCTCTGATTTATGCTAATGTGCTGCCTATTTATTTTCTCTACGCGCTAGTTTTCTACCCTGGGATGATTAAGAATGTCTTAAGTCTACCCCAAAAAAAATCAAAAATAGGTCGCGATGACTCAGTTTTTTCTAAAGCAATGCTTTTCTTAATTTGTGTTGAACTCGTTTTGTCCGGAATAAGAATCATCGTTCTGTGATCCTTCATTTAATTCTTTTTCTCAAACGCATGTTTTCCATAATATCAATTCGAATCTGATTGGTTATTTCTTTACTTCTAATTATTGCGACATTTATCTTTGTCTTTTCCGTTGCGATTTCTTGTAGTTTTCGATAATCAATTTTATCTATATTTTTATTTTTTTTATAAAACTTTTCAACTTTTTCGCTGAATCCCTCTTCATAGAAGAATTGAGCAATGTATTCTCCTTTTATTACAAAGTCAAATCCGTAGGTTTTTTTTATTCCGAGTGTATTTTTTCTTCCCATTTTTTCTATCCAACTTGCAAATAATTTATCGAGAGGTGTTGCACTGCTGCAAAAGCAGTAAAGGAATTTGAATTCCTTTGCTTGACTTAGAAGCTCTTTGCTTTCTTCTGCGGAAACGGTGCTCACCGGCCAAACATGTCTCCAATATGTTATAATTGGTCTTTTCTCTGGATCAGGAAACTGAGTTTTAAATGTAAAAGCACCAAATCTTCCTGCCTCAAGCCATGTTGAAAATGATAATTGATTAATTTCTTTTTCAAAGTTGAATTTTTTGTTTTCGCTGTAATTAAGAGCAATATTTTTTGATGTATTTTCTATTTTCCCAATCCACTTCTCATCCATCTGATATCCTTTTTCCTCTTTTCTGAGCACTCCTTCTTGGACGAGCTGGTTGGCTGCTTTGTGCACGGCTTGATAGGTGACACTCATTCCGTGTTCTTTTTTGAGCAGTTGGTGGAGCTGCTTTGTTTTGAGCGGCCATTCTCGGCTGATGATTTGTACAATGATTGCTTTGACCGTCTTGCCTTTCTCGTTGAGGTAGAGAGATTCGCTCGTGGTGCTCATTGTATCTTAGAGCGTTTTACGGGCTATTTATTCCTTCTTGATTATTATTTGGTTTTTTGCTGTTTGCGCTCCTCTTTTCTCTCCATCAGCAAGTAGCATTCTCTTCTCGCGAACCAGCTGTTGGTTACTTTCTTGGCCGTCCATTTTCCTTTTTTTTCTCCTTCTTTGGGCATGTGGTTGAGGTCGCTTCCTCGGAGTATTTTTTGAGTGATAATAGCCGTTTTGGCTCCGGGGTTTTTTTTGTCGAATTGCGTGAATATTTTCATCGCGTGTGCCGGGTTCACGTTGATGTCCATCACAATAAAATCCGGTTTTTGATTGAGTTTAGGTGCTTCCTCCGATTTTTGAGCAATGTACGTTATTTTCTTATTTTTCTGGAGTTTCTTATCGAGCACTGTTTTGTCGATGGCGTAAATATGGTTCGCTCCTTTTTGGATGAGGTGTTGCGTCCATCCTCCCGTTCCGCTTCCAATGTCCACGCCTATTTTTCCTTTGGGGTCAAATCCAAATTGGTGCAATAGGAATCGTAGTTTCTGCCCGCTTCGTGTAACGAATCCGTTTTCGGTGATTCTAAAGTCCATTGGGGCGAAGGGATGCGCTTCTTCCGGGAGGGCGTGTGGAGTGGAGTAAATATTCTTTCCGTGAAAAATCATGAACCAAATATTTTTTGTGTTTTTAGGATTGGTATTCATTCCTTTTTTGAACAATCGTTTTCCTATTTCGACTTCCCAGTCTCTTCCGGATTTTTTTCCGGGTTGAGTCGTCCAAATGCGCAGCGCGTACTCGGTTTCTTTTTTGGATTGCTTTAATAGAAATTTTTCTGCGTTGGATGGGGAAGTAAATTTTTTGAGTTCGGTAGTATTGATGAGAAAGGGTAAATATTTTTTTCCTGTGAGTGTTTTCTCTTCGATTCGGGCGAGGTAGGTCTCTTCTCGTAGTCGAATAGGCTTAATCCCTGCTTCTTTCCAAAACTCCGTAGCTTGTCGAGAAAACGATCCGTTAAACGTCACGGCGTGCCATTGCTTTGTCATTCTCTATTCATGCGTCGCTCGCTTTATATCCGTTTTTGGCTCACAGTTTTTTCGAATAGCCTTTCTTGCGTCTTTGGTTCACTTCCACTCAACCGTTTGGTTGTTTTTGGTTTAACCGTGACTATATTACTCGGGTACTCGGCTTTTGGTTCATGAGCCTATCCCTCAAAGAGTGTGTGTTGTTTCAGTGCGTGTCTCAGTTTGAGAACGTTGGTTTTATGGAGTGGCACGCCCGTGTGTTGAGCGTTCTTTCTCCTTCTCCTCAATCCCTTCGCGTGTTAGCTCGAAAGACGGGTTTGTTTCAATATCACGTTCGTGGAATTGTACAGGATTTACTCGGTTTAGGTTTGATTGAGTACACTCGCTATGGCGTGCAGTTCAAGGACCCCTTAGAAATGATTCACCGTTTAGTGGAGTGTGCTGAAGAGGGTGAGTTGGAGGCGCGTGATTTTGAGGCCGCGTTTGAAGTGGTGACACCGCGCGTCTTGGCGTTGAAGTCTCGGTATAATTTTGTGGAGTGATTATTTTGTCTTCTCGTGTTGTGTTTGTTGATTTCTCCTTAAAGGTCACGTTGGAAAAATTGGAATCGGGAACGTTTGAGGATCGTCGTTTAGCTAAGTGGATTCGTAAAGCAATTCAGGAGCTTCATCGTGCTCCTGATTTTGGGATTCGTATTCCTCGCAAGTATTGGCCGGCGTTTTATGTTCAGAGTTATGAAATTGATAATTTGTGGAAGGTTGATCTTCCGCGGGGGTGGAGGTTGGTGTATACCTTACGAACGACGGAGTTGGAAATCCTCTCTGTTCTTTTGGAGTGGTTTGATCATTCATCGTATGAACATCGTTTTGGCTATTAGGGTCTTGCGTCCACTAATAGTCCTTTCTGGTAGCGCTCGAGCATCTTTCCTTCTAGTTTAGTCCACACGGGATGCTTGTCTTTCGAATCGATGAGTATTTTTCCTGAGTATTCAAGGTAATCGAGGACGGTGAGGTAGGTTTGCCACATCACTTTTTTGGGGAGGGTTTTCCATAGTTGTCTCACGCTCAAATCTCCTCCGGCGTTGCGAATCGCTTCTTCAATCATGAGCACGGTATCGAGTCTCGGGTAACGATCAATGGGGTGTTTGAACATCACGTGTTGAGGCGTGGTTTTTGTCATTCCAAAATAGTATATCAGTTGATATATATCTTTATCGTTCAAAATCCCTTTTTTTGGAGTCGATCAAACGCCTCGTTGATTTGTTGGAGGCTTGTCGCGTAGGAGATGCGCACGAACCCTTCTCCCTCGCTTCCAAACTCGTTTCCCGGCACCATGAGTACGTTCGCCTCTTTCAGCATGCGGTGGGCGTAGGCGCGTGATTTCTCTTTAGTCGTGATGCGCGGAAATACATAAAAGGCGCCCTCCGGCTCTTTTTCCACGTGAAGGGTGTCGAGTTCCTTGAGTCGTCGGAGCACGGTTTTTCTTCTCTCATCGTACGATTGGCTCATTTTTTGAGTCGCCCGCGCGGGGAGTTGGAGTGCGCGTAATGCTCCATATTGGTTCGCCGTGCTGGCGGTGAGACTCGTGTAAATGTGAATTTGGCTCATAATATGAATGAGTTCGTGGTGCCCGGCTACATATCCAATGCGGTATCCGGGCATCGCGTAGCTCTTGGAGAACGATTGGAAGGTGAGCGTGTGTTCATGCATTCCATTCAAGGATGCCATGCTCACGTGCGTGCTTTTCCCGAAGCAAAATTTCTCATACGCTTCGTCGGAGAACACGATGAGTTCATTCTCGATGGCAATGTCCGCAATTTCTTCTAATATGTTTTTTTTTAACACCGTTCCGGTGGGGTTGGAGGGCGTGTTGAGAATAATTGCGCGTGTTTTCTTCGTAATGCTTTTTTTGATTTCATCCGGATTGAGTTGGAATCCGTTTTGGTCGCGCAGCGCGTAGGGAACCGCTTCTCCCGTCACTAAATCTACCATCGGCGTGTAGGCAAGGAACCCCGGATTAGGGACTAGGACTTCTTCTCCCGCGTCTATGGTAGTTAAGAGTCCCATCAGCAGCGCTTCCGTGCTCCCGGCGGTAACACACACTTCTTTCAGCGGGTCCTCCAGTCGAATCTTGTTTTCTTTTTTTAGTTTTCTCGCAATCGCTTCCCGTAGTTCGTGGAGTCCCGGCACGCTCGAATAATGGGTTTTTCCTCTCAGGAGGGCGTCGTTCGTCGCTTTCACGACTTCTTTCGGCGCGTCAAAATCCGGTTCTCCGGGTCCTAATGATATGACTTTTTTGTTTTCTTTGGCAATCTTCATTATTTCTTCAAATTCGGATTCAGGAAGATTCTGCACGCGCTCGGAGAGAATGTGTCCCCATCGGTTATTGGATATTTTTTTTACTTTTTTCACGAAATGAAAAACAATTCCGCATTTATAGGGGTTTTGTCTATCTTTTCAATGCCCTTACGTTCTACTCGTTACCCTAGGCAGAGGCTCAAATCGGTTAGGGCTATGCGTCAAGCCATTCGTACGCGTCCTCAAGGTTCCTTTTGGGATCAGGTGGATCGGACGCCCGACGTTGGAAAATTGGAGATGATTTGGGTTACTCGCCCAGGAAATCCAGGCGTATTGGTTCCCGTGGCGAAGTTTAGAGATCAGGAAGTCGTTACTCCTCATCCTCGCGGCAGGGGTTTGTCTGACGTCCACTCTCACATTAAGATAAAATTATCCGACGGCGTCCTTCCTTCCTCATCCGATATTGTTTCTATTTTCAATGATATTAAGCGCACTCAATTCAGGAAGTGGCGTATTGTTTTGGTTAGTTCAAAGGGAAAAGCCATGGGTGCCATTTCTTTGTGGGCGTCACCTCGTTTTGTTCGTTTTGTTAAGAAAAATAACCCTGGTTTCAAACTGTTGTTGAATGCACTCCGAAGTTTTTCAGGTTTTCCGATTTCAGAGAGTGGTGCGCGTTCAAGTGCGATGAGTCATAAGATTATTGCTGCCGAAAGAACTCTTTTAGGGGTGCTGAAACGTGAAGGGTTAGAATATCGTTTTACTGCACGCAGTGGATATACTCACACGCCCTCTACTCTTTCCTTCCGAAAAACCCGATACGAGAAATAGTTACCCTCGAATGATGCGCACATCAACGGCCACCACTTTCTTGGGGCTTGCCATCACCGGGTTCAAATCCAATTCGGCGATGTTTTCTTTCACCATCATCTTGGATACTCCTCGCATGATTTTCTTTAAGTCGTTGAATGCAATGCTCTTTTGTCCGCGCACCCCTTTGAGGATGGGGTACATTTTGAGTTCGTGAATCATGTCATCGATGTCTTTCTCATTCAGTGGCGCGACGCGCACGCTCGAGTCTTTCAGCACTTCCGTGTAAATGCCCCCCATTCCCACTAACACCGTGGGCCCAAACTGCGGATCGCGTTTTCCTCCCACAATAATTTCGATTCCGTTCTGCATGGGTTGCACGACCGCGTATTCAAATCCTTTTATTTTTTTGAATTTTTTGAGAACATTCACGGCGTCTTTTTCTGTTTTGATGTTGAGCGCAATGCCTCCTGCGTCCGTTTTGTGAATGATTTTATTTCCCGCAACTTTCATTGCCCACGGAAACGGAATCGTTTTAACATATTTTTGAATGTCGGAATCGTTCTTCGCCGGCTTCATGAGCGCCATCGGAATGCCATTCTTTTGTGCGAGCGCTCCGGCTTCGAGGAAATCCATGGGAGTGAGCACTTTGGTTTGAGGTACCAAAACAACTTTCGCTGGGGTGGAGGGTTTCTTCGTCGTGTGTTTCTTCATTCTATTGCCGAGCTTTTTCGGGTTTATAATCATTCATTTGTCTCGGGTCACAATAATGGTTCTACCAATCCGCTGGAGCGTGAATTCTCTGGTACTTTGTCTTTGGATTTCTTTTCCAAACATGGGGTTGTCATGCGGATAGATGACGAGTTTTCCTCCCGCTTTGAGTAACTGGCTGAGCCGGTGCAGGTGGTCGGCAGTCATTCGGTGATATTTTTCATTTTGCTCTCCCGTGTACTCTCCTGTTTTTTTGAGTTCGTCTTCGGCGTGATACATTGTTCCGAATCGCGAGTAAATGAGATCGAATCCCCCGTTTTTTTTAGCGATGCGTCGAAAGTATCGTTCACCTTTCTCCCCCACATCCTGGATAAAAGTCACTCGTTCGGTTTTCCACTGTTGGAACGAGCGGTGCCCATACCCGTAAAGGTGAGCGCGCGGAAAAGTGTCGGCGAGTTCCCATAGTGCCATTCCTGTTCCACAGCCCCAGTCGAGTACCACGGGTTCTTTTCCTCTTCCTTCGAGAAAGTGGGTGATGTCAAAGTGCGTGGAATGTTCTATCGCGCCGAGCGGGGATGAAACATATCCCCATTTTACTTCACTCTTTCGAATGGTCTTCTTTCCTTTTGTATCTCGTTCAATAAGTCTTCGAAGCGCCGGGTAGTGAGGCCTCTTTCTCCCTGTCCTTCCTTTTCCATACACGGGCATTCTTTTCCCTATGAAATTCTCGTTTTTAGCCCTTTAGCCTTTTGGAGGCTTTTTAGCTTCTTTTTGGGTCCCCTTTGGGGAAAACGTTTATAACCTCTTTTAGCTCCTTTTGATTTAGACGATTGCATTTTGACAATTGGTTTTTCGTTCTGTTTGGCCTGGCCGAGGCACTATTTGAGTCGGAACACGCCTGTTCCGGGAACAATCGAAAACCCTCGTTTTCGAAATGAGTCGATAAAAAAACGATAGAGGTATTTCTCGTTATGGATTCAAAATATTCACTCACCGTTCACGGTGCTGGAAAAGAAGTCGGTCGTTCATCCTTTGTGTTGAACGCCGCGAATGAGCGCGTGCTCATGGATTATGGAGTTAAGTTTACCCCGGCAGAAACGGAGTACCCGTTGCCGGTAACGGGGAAGTTGGACGCGATGATTTTGTCGCACGCCCACTTTGATCATTCGGGTTACGTTCCTTTTATTTTCAAGGATCACGCTCCGAACATTTACACCACGCAACCCACGCTCGAATTGAGTAAGTTGCTCTGGGGCGACTCCCTCAAAATTGCAAGTCAAGACGGAGAAACTCCCGCCTATGATTTGCCTCAGATTCAGGCCGCGGAAAAGAATGCGTTTCTGATGCATTACAAAAAGCCCGTGGACTTGACGAAGAACATGCAGTTAGAGTTCTTCGATGCCGGACACATTCTCGGCAGCGCCATGTCCAAAATTAACATGGGAGAAAAGACCTTTGTCTACACCGGTGACCTCATGGGTTCTCCGATGCGCTTGCACGAAGGAGCCGACGTGAAATCGATGGGGAAGATTGATTACTTGCTCATGGAATCCACGTACGGTAACCGCGAGCACCCCGACCGAGAGAAAACCATTCTCGCGTTCATGGAAAAGATTCGCGAAACCCTGGATCGCGGCGGTCACGTTATTATTGCCGCGTTTGCGATTGGCCGTTCGCAAGAACTCAACGACATTCTCTTCGAATACGGTGTCGACGCTCCCGTTTTCATTGATGGAATGTCTCGCCAAGCCACGGAGATTTACGATCGCTTCCCTGCGTTCAACAAGAAGCCCAAAGTGGTTCGCCGAATGTTGGAGCAACTCAACTTCGTCCGACACCCGGGTATTCGTAAACAAACCCTCAAGGAGCCGAGCGTCATCGTCACTACCGCGGGAATGTTGGAGGGTGGACCCATCATGTTCTACCTCGACAAGCTCCACGCCGATCCTCGTTCGTCCTTGCTCATCACGGGCTACCAAGTCGAAGGTACAAAGGGTCGTATTCTCTTGGAAACCGGCAAGATTCAAGTGGATTCGGGTATTGTGGAACCCAAGATGGAAATTCAGCGCTTCGACTTTTCCGCTCATTCGGGAAGAGACGATTTGTTGAAGACCGTTAAGACGTTGTCGCCTGAGCAGATTATGCTCATTCACGGCGCCCCTGAAATTAGCGGTTCGTTCGCGGAAGAGCTCAAAACCATGGGCTTCCGTGTCACCAACCCGGGAGTGGGGGATACCGTTCGCTTCGAATAGAACGGTTTTCCTTCCCTAGACGTATGGCTTCCCCTTCTGCCGGACAATTTTGTCCCAAGTGCGGGGCGGTCGAGGGATCCTTCATTGGTTCGTTCTGCAAGAACTGCTACTTGAAAGATCACCCTCACGTCGTGTCGATTCCCATTAAACTCGAATTTTCTCGCTGCAATCGTTGTGAAAAAATTCGCCCTACTGCAAAGTGGGTGGAGTGGGATGACGAGGTCATTGATCGCTGGATTATCTCTAAAATTCGTTCTCGTGAGATTGAAGACTTTTCGGTTTCCATTCGTCGCGAGTGGGATGAGCGCGATAAGAAGCGCATGAATATTTTCGCCACCGTCACGGGAGTATTGTCGGGCAGCCCCGTGAAGATAGAGTTAGAGTCCAAACTCTACGTGAAGGGGGGCATTTGCAACGACGACATGCTCGTGTCTTCGGATTATTATGAGGCTATCATTCAAGTTCGCTTCACCGAGAAAACCGATGAGAAGGTGCGCGCGGTTCAGCAGGACATTGAAGACGCGCTCAAACCCATGCACGCCGTAGACTCTAAGGCCGTGGTCGTGAATTGGTCTCCTCAAAAGTTTGGCTTAGATGCGTGGATTGTCTCCAACAAGGCGGCTAAGCACGTTGCCTTGCACGTGCAGCGAAAATACAAGGGAACCGTTTCCGTTTCAGGAAAACAAATGGGATTAGATGTTCATTCGAACAAAACAAAATTTAGAAACACGTTCCTGGTGCGCATTCCCTAACTGCTTTTTTTTTTTTACAAAAAAACTCGGGGAAAAAATTACCAAAGGTCTGCGAAACAGTTCTTCGAGAAAATTATTTTTCTTACGCTTCTTTTTCCAAAAATGTGCTCATGATTTTTTCCACGGGCATTTGGGTGATGATTAACACAATCTTTTCGTTCTCGGCAATACGTTTAGCAATCGGATCGACTTTCGTGCATCCGTGCAATACTACGACACTCGGTCGCATCTCGGTAGCGAATCGTCCCACTTTAACCGCGATGAGAGGAGATCGTCCGTTTTCTACGGTAGTAAAAATAAGCGCTCGTTCGGGTGTCTTTCCGTACATTTGCAAGTAGTCGTGCACCGGCACATCCAGAATAACTTTCAACGAATCAATAACCGTGTACCCGTATACGGTGAGTTCTTTCAATCTCAGCGGATTAGCAATGCATTCTCCCTCTATTTTTTCCACGAACTCTTTTCCGGTCATTCCTCCAGAAAATTCGTGCACATCAAATACTTTCTCTGTGGGAACTTCGTCTCGGGATAATTGTTGAACAATCTTCCCGCCCTTATTTTTGTCGATATTCACGAGTGCGTCCACAAGTCGATTAATAACCGCAATTCCCGGGCTCTTTCGTCGTCCCCCTTCGTAGTCGGAGATCGTCGAGGAAGATACACCTAATGTCACGGCGAGCTCGGTTTGGGAGATGCCAAAAATTTCTCTCCATTTCTTCATTGATCCGCCCGGGTCTTTAGAAAGAGTAATTTCGCCCGCAATCGTCACTTTAAGCTGGTCCATACCAGCCACCTCGTCAAACGTCTATATAAATCTACGTCGAATGACGGCGTATGGTGGCGAAGTGGCACCGTTTTGTTCATAGTTTCAATTAGCCCCATTCTTATCGTGGGTAAGTCCAGAAGGGATAGTGTACCTTGAGGTGCACGCCAAAAAACCCTTTTGGGTCCATTGTTTTTTATTTTTTCAAAGGATTTTCATGTCGCCGTTGGGTTGTTTACAAATAGTCTTCCATCCAGCGTTCGGCACTGCTCTGGATAGGATTCCATGACAGGGTAATACTTCGCGCAGTCTTCAAACGTTTCGATTCCCGGAATCACTTGCACGAAGATGTCCCCATTCGGCATGACGCATTCTCCAGGGTATTTTTTCAGCACCGGGTTTCCAGCGGCCGCGCATTCATCAAACGAATCGATGGGATTTGTGTTTGGTAAATACGATAGCACAATCCATCCTCCTGCGAGAATAAGTAAGAGTCCGAGGAAGAGTCGATGGTGCGGTCGTTGGGTCATGAACGAAATGAGCTTCTTGGATTTTTTAAAGGTGGGTTTTTGGTTTGGTAGAAAGCGCGCCTTGGCTTAACGTTTTTGGGCAGTTGCCGGGTTCCATTCTCTAAAATTGGAGTATTTTTTTTCTATTTTAGTGATGTGTCTTTCGTTAGACGATCCTATTTTTTCGAAGAATTTTTTCACGTCTTTTTTTGCGGTTACTTGTATATGTTTCCCATTCTCCAACACTTTAGATGTAATTCCCATATTCTCCATCATGTGGTGGAGTTGGGTAAGTATTGGTTTATTGTACATAGTAATGTCTACCCTCATGTATGGTTCTCTATATGTTTTTCTATTATCAAAAAACACGCACCCATCCGTATCAAATACACCACGCAAGAATGCGGCTTGAAATTCAATAGAATGGTTACGCACCTCTTCCGGCACTAATACCTTGTCGAATTTGATTCCGGCAGGCATGTTAAAACGTCGAGTAAGAAGATAGAATAATTGTCTTGAATAAAAGTTAACATTAATCGCGTTTTTTGTTTTTCTAAAGTAAATAGAGGGCTTGATGTTGAAACAATTTTGGGCGATGGGTGAAATAGTGTAAGTGTAGTATTCCAAGTCGTGCCTAGAATCTCCTACAAATCCCGTTTGATGGTGTCGTCCGTAGATATTAGTGAATCCATCTCCTGCAAACGCGCCTAAGAATTCACACAGGCCTGTGGTTAGGGGTTGATTAAAATCGAAGGCGCGGTTTTCCATAAGAGCCCTTGGAGGGAGTTGAACCCTCGACCTCCAGTTTACGAAACTGGCGCTACTGCCACTGAGCTACAAGGGCATTGGAAAACCACCCTATTTACTTCATCAGAACCCCTTTCTTCCGTTGGTTCCAAAGGTATATGATTTGCCCTAGAGAATCCTTTAAAACGAAGCGTCGCGTCGTGAGGGTAGAAGGTAGAATAAGATGAAGCCTCCCCGAAACCCCCAACGTTTTCAGCTGTTTAAGCGCGTTTCGCGTCGCGTGTATCGGGCGATCCCTCCTGAATTTTTTCCCGAAAATACTCCTTTGTGGAAGCGTGTGCGTCGGATGATTCGCGCGGGTCTCTTGCATGCGAAAAAGGGTCGTTACGGCTATTCTCCTCGAGCACACTGGTTGTATTTTTTGTCTCACGGCTCCGCGAAGAATTGGGTGGAAATGTCTCCCAAGCAGCGCGTGCGTCTCACCGAGAAAGTGCTCGAGGCCAATTTTCATCATTCTGCGTTTCCTGAGCGACGACCGTTGGGAGATCGTCCTGAGTATTCAGTAGAAGCCGCGAATGCGTTAGCGGATTATTTTAGGTACATGCGCAAAAAAGTGAGTAAGCGTACACATGTGATTTATTCCTTGGAAAAAAACGTGAAGCGCCCGCGAACGAGACAAGCGTATTTCAATCGTCGCTATCAATTGATGAATAGTTTGAATATTCTTGATTCTATTACTACTGGGCTACTTAGTGGTACAATTCGTTGGGATTAATTATTTATTCATCCGCTAAATCTTCGAATTTTCTCTGTCCGGTGGAGAATTTCCAGAATATTTCGTCGAGATCGTCCACGAGGATTCGTTTTTGTTTCATGCTCGTTCGTTCTCGAATCGTGACGCTGCGATCCTTTAGTGAGTCATAATCTACCGTCAACGCGTACCCAATTCCAATTTCGTCCGCGCGCGCGTATCGCTTTCCAATGCTTCCTGCTGCATCGTAAAGCACGCGCAGGTTCATGGTTTCTAAGTGGTGCGCGAGCTCGTCTGCTTTTTCCGCCAGCCCGTCTTTTTTCATGAGTGGAAATACTCCCACATCGTAGGGCGTCAAATCTCCCGGAAAATCGAGGTACATTCGCTCTTCTTCCCCTCGCATTTCTTTTCTAAAATTGGCGTTGAGCATCACCCAAAACGTGCGATCTACTCCCATAGATACTTCAAAGATGTGTGGAATGAATTTCTCGGGTTCTTCATCCTCTTTGATGGAAACGTCTTGCTTGCTCTCCATTCCGTGTGTTTTCAAATCGTGATCGGTTCGATAATTGCACGCGGCGAGTTCCACCCATGCTCCATCTAAGGAGACTTCTAAATCCCATGTTTCCGCTGCATAAAACGCGCGGGCTTCTTTTTCCAATTCTCTAAAGCGAATCGTCGAGCGGGGAATGTTTAATGCCTCGAGGAATTGTTGTGCGCGTGCTAAATAGTACGCGACGAGTTTTCCCGAGACGATGTTTTGTTCCACTGCGTCGCGGCACGTCATCGCGTGCACTTGCTTATCCTTGAGTAAGTATAATTGAATCTCGTACTCGGCTACTTCATTCCATGCTGCGACTTCGTTTATTTTTTTGGGATTGAAGAATACTTCCATATCCATTTGTTCGAATTCCCGCGTGCGCAAGAGTCCTTGTCGCGGCGCAATTTCATTTCGATACGCTTTTCCGACTTGTCCTATTCCAATCGGGAGTTTCACGCGTCCGCTCTTCCACGTGCGGGGGAAGGATAAGAAGATGCTCTGGCACGCTTCCGGTCGCAAGTAGGCTTTGTTTCCTCTCGCGGCCCCGATTTCGAGTCCCATCATTAAATTAAATTTTCGTGTTTTTCCAAACGGTTTTTGATCCTTGGGGCACGTGAGTTGGAGTTCTTTTATTTTTTCGTCAAAATACTCCATGCTCGCTCCTTCGGGTATTTCGTGTCCGACTTTTTCTTCAATGAGTTTGTCCGCGCGATAGGGCGTGTGGCACGTCTCACAGGTTACCAGGGGGTCGTTGAAGTTTTCTAAGTGTCCGCTGGCTTTGAATACGACTTCGGGAAGAATCGTGGTTCCTTCCATCTCGATGTTTCGTTCGTTTAGGATGAAGTGTTTTCTCCACTTCTCCACGAGTCGTCGTTTGATTTTGGTTCCTTCGTTTCCATAATCCCAGAACCCGGCGGGGGCGTTGGGGTAGAGTTCGGCGCTCGCCACAATGAGTCCGCGTCGCTGGGCGAGGTTCGTGACTTCCGCGTGAGGCATACTAGCTTCAAACGAGGGGGTTCTTTTAAAGCCTACGAGGCGAAGTTCTTCGTATGCCCGCTTCCAATATTCATTTTTCTTCCAATCGTAAGCTCCATGATTTGCGTCAGAATTTTTTGAAGAAAGTACGCGTGTCCATGTCGGAATCCTTTTCCGGTCCGGATGCCCATGTCGTACGGGGGGTTCAGACCGCTAAGAATTTGGAATCGTTGTTTAATTTGTTATATGAACAAACCCTCGAGTGGTATTCGCTTCATTTTCCTGAACTCAAGAACGTGATTCGCGATCCCGGGAATCAGTTGCAGTTCATGACGCGCGTCGGCGTGCGCGAGAACGCGAATGAGAAGACCGTGGGCTTGTTTTACACCGACGCGGAAAGTATTTCGCGCGTACTGAGTGCCACTCAAACGAGTGCGGGGGGAGAATTAACCCCTGATGCCATGAAGGCCATTCAGGGAGCCGCTCACGCCGCGTTGCAGTTGCGCGAGGAACAAAAAACCGTTCAATCTTTTGTGGTGACTCGGATGAAAGAATTAGCGCCTAATTTTTCCGAGCTAGCGACTCCGATGATTGCTGCCCAATTGTTGAGCAAGGCCGGTTCGCTGAAAGAACTCGCTTCCCTTCCCGCGTCCACGATTCAAGTGTTGGGTTCGGAAGAAGCCCTGCGTTCTCACATTCGTTCCAAGACCAAGTCTCCGAAGCACGGGTACTTGTTTAATCACCCGCTCGTCAAGCCCTTGCCTAAGCACGCGCGCGGAAAGATGGCGCGCACCCTGAGTGGAAAGCTCGCGATTTGCATTCGTGCGGATTACTTTGGAAAATCCCGCATTGTCGAAGGCTTTTTGCCCGCGTTGGAAGCCCTTTCTCGAAAGCTCGCTTCGAGTGCGCGCGACACCCGTCGCTCGTTTTCTCCTGGTAATCGTTTTCCGGAGAGAAAACAATCCCCTTCCTCCTTTCCGAATCGGAATTCCTCCGATCGCCCCTTTTCAAATAGGACGTTTTCCGATAGGACGCGGTAATCATGAATCCGTTTCTCCGGCAGGGTGGGAAGAATTGGTACACGCGCTCCCTCGTTCCTAAGCAGCGCGTCTATGGCGAGAAGCTCATTCATGAAGACGGAGTCGATTGGCGCGAATGGAATCCGTTTCGTTCCAAGCTCGCTGCGGGTTTGTGTTCAGGTCTGAAGGACTTGACCATTGCTCCTGGTCAGACGGTGTTATACTTGGGTTCCGCGGAAGGCACTACCGTTTCGCACGTTTCCGATTTAGTAGGAGAAGAGGGCGTCGTCGTGGGGGTAGATATTTCTCCCCAAGCCATGCGTTCATTCACTCGATTAACCGAGTCGCGCTCCAACATTCTCCCCCTTCTCGCGGATGCGAATCATCCTGAAGAACTGGCTAAAGAGTTAGGGGACTTTTCCGCGGATGTGATTATTCAGGATGTCGCGCAAAAGAATCAAGCCGATATTTTTCTAAAGAATTGGAAGGTGTTTGCTCATTCTGCTTCGCAGGGTTTTCTTATCATTAAGTCGCGTTCCATTGACTTCTCCATGGATCCCTCGCGTGTCGTGGCGAAGGAGCTCGTTACGATTAAAAAGCACGCGTCCGTGGAACAAGTTGTGGACTTGGGTAATTTTGAACGGAGTCATTTTCTCCTTCATGTGAAATCGAAATGAGTTTTTCGTGCGAGTTTTTTTTGTATGTTAAAGAAGCATTCTCTGCATCCCAAAAATATGTCCTTGGTTTCTTTTCAGCGTGAAGTGTTGCGTCAAACCGTTCATGTGGCGCTCGGAATGCTCTGTATTCTCGTTCTTTTTTTGTCTTCCATGTTTGTTTTCCGCGCCTTCATTCTCACTCTTCTTATCACGGGGGCAATTGTCTCCTTGCTTGTGGAGCGTCGCGTATTACGAAGTTTGGATGGATTGCTAACGCGTGTTGAACGTCAAGGCGAGCATGTTCCTGGCGAAGCTGCGTTCTTGTTTGTGGCGGGCGTCGGTCTCACGAGCTTCTTGTTTTTTTCTCCCCTTCCCGTGTTAGTGGGAATTGTCGCCTACACGTTTCAGGATTCCTTCTCGGCTATCTTTGGATTGCGCTTTGGTAAGACCAAGATTCTCGGCCCCAAGTCACTTGAGGGTTCCTTCGCGGGTTTTGTAGGGTGCCTCATTCCCTTAGCGATTATTCTCCCTCTTCCCCTGGCGTTGGCCGTGGCATTCGTCGCCACGCTCGTGGAATTATTACCCATTAATGATGCGTTTGGTGTTCCGTTGGCGTCCGCATTGACGATTGCTTTTTTTGGTTGATATCGACCTCTTTTAACGCGTTCGGTGGAAACGTGGTTCATAGAAGGCCCCGTAGCTCAACCTGGATAGAGCAGTGCCGTCCTAAGGCGAAGGTTGAGGGTTCAACTCCCTCCGGGGTCGCTTCTTCTAAAGATACTTATCCAAACTGTATCACGATTTCTCTTACCGCAATTTCAGGATACACGTTTTTCCCTTTTTTTGTTTTCGTGATGATTCCGCTTTGTTCGAGCCCTTTGAGGTCTCTCGAAATGGCTTCTCTTTTTCGATTCGTTTTTTGAGCGAGCATTCCTATATCACAAGGGTCTTTTTCCCGTGCGACGGCAAGCATTTCCTGAAGCAGTTGCATACGCTGAGGCGTCAGTGCTTCAAGGAGTTCTTTCCAGTCTTTGAGGTACACCGTGGTTACATTCCATTCAGTGGAAGAGGGGTCTCTGAACGTCTCTCGGATGTCCTCCATCAGGTCCCCCCCAATTTTGAAAATGATTTTTTTTGGATCCATACTATACGTAACCTCCTTTGTTATATATAATTTTGCTTGTATTGGGCAACATACCAACTCCAGTTTTCTCTTACTAGTTTGGCATAATGTACGATGGTTTCGGAATGAATGGGTCGATTTTGGTACTCTTTTTGGGCAGGTTTTTGAAAAAAATAGTGGACGTGGGTCCGCTCGTTTTCACTTCCATCCGCACGAAAAATGAGCTTGTCCCCCATCTCTGTCTGGTGGGTCAGTACAACTGCAAAAGAATGGATGTTAGGTGATTTTTTCCTTCGAATAAAACAAATATGCAAGAATGTGGTCTCTTCATCATCTAAAGTATAGACATTTTCTCGCTTTTCGAACAATGATTCCATTGTTCTCTTCTTTTGGAATCCATTTAAATATTTAGAGAAAATTTCTCCGAAGTTTTCACGTGCTAATTTGCACCGTGATAGGATCCACTTGCGTGATTTCTCCGTCTTTGGGATTCAAGTAGCTGATTTGGACGAGACAGTTTTGCGTGGCTCCCGGGAGTGCGCTTGGGGGTGCGGTGATTTGCAACGTCGTGGTTTTACTGCTTCCCGTTTTTCCTTTCTCATTGAGGGTGAGTCCGAAGAAGAAGTTCGGGTCTACTTGCGCAATGTAAGATTCGCATCCCGCAATATCCATGAGGGTGTTTTCAATGGCTAAATCTCCAATGTTTTCAATTTTCAATAGCGCATTTTTAGGAATGTATTTTCCGCTCGCGTCTTTTTGTACACTATAATTCTTGATCGTACTACTATTATCCAGCGTCGCTTCCACTCCTACAAGAGTCTCGTCGAGCGTTAAGGTGAAGGGAATTTGATCGCTCCAATATCCCGTATACAAGCGCACTTCTCCCGTGATCGTGTCTTCGAGTGCACTCGCGGGGGCGAGAATGTTCAATACCACGGGTGCGCTTTCCGATTTGGCTAGCGGAGAAAAGGGCGGCGAGGG
>CAYHJZ010000010.1:0-16907 GCA_964357115.1 uncultured archaeon
TCATGCGTTGCACTTCTCCCGAAGACGTGGTTCCTCGGTTGCCTAAACTGTCCACGTGCGTCAACGAGCCTTCTATCACGTACGTGACGATTTCCATGTTATCATGCGGGTGCATCGGGAAACCCGAGTTGGGTTGAATGATGTCATCATTAAACACGCGCAAGGAGCCCCATTCCATATTTTCAGGGTCAAAGTACGTGTCGAAGGAGAAGTGCCACCGGCTCTCGAGCCAGCCGGCGTGCGAATGATGGAGTGTTTCCGCTCGTCTGATGTGAATCATACGAGTATCTTTCCTCGTTTCGTTCTAAAAACCCCTCGATGAATTCCACCGCGATGCATTAGGAGAGTTCCTCGGACGCGCTCTCGTCCCCGTCTTCCTCTTCGTCGTCTTCCGTCAACACCCCTTCTTTGAGGATGAAGTCTCCAAGAATGTTCTCGCACACCGTGCAGTACATCACGTGCGGGTAGTCCGATTCTTCCGCTTTCGTGAATTCGATGTGTTTCTTCAATTCTTCTTTTCGTGACGCGTTGGCATTCTCAATCATCGCCACGTCATTCACGATTTCCTCTTTTGTTCTTCGGCAAATCCAACACTTTTCCATGAAAAAACACCTCGTTTCGGGAAAGGAAAAACCAAAGAGGATTAAAAACGACTCGTGGGGAAATGAAGCACAAGCATTTTGATAACCGAGTGTTGGCTTACAACAACCACGTCGCGAGACCCAAGAAGGTGAAGAATCCGCACACGTCGGTGGCGGTGGTAATGAATATCGACGCCGAGGACGCAGGATCTTTACCCAATCGTTTGAGTACGAGTGGGATGAGGGTTCCGAAGAAGGTGGCAATGGTGAGGTTTACAATCATGGACACGCCGATAACTAATCCTAAGACGGGGGAGTGATTCCACAGCGTCGCAACGGCAGCAACAAGTACGCCAATAATGATTCCATTAATCATTCCCGCGGTTACTTCACTCACGATGACTCGCTTTGCGGTGCTTAACTCAATTTCGTTGAGCGCGATTCCCCTGACCACGACGGCGAGGGCTGGGGTTCCGGCGTTTCCCCCCATCCCCGCAACCACGGGCATGTAGATGACAAGCAGGGTGAGTCCGGCAATCGTGTCTTCAAATAATCCCACGACGCCGGCCGCAATGAATGCTGTAAACAAATTGAGTATGAGCCAGCGATGTCTATTTTTTACTTTTTCAAAGAAGGTGTCCGAGACGCTTTCCTCGTGCCGCACTCCCGCAAAGTCGTACAATCGTTTTTCGGATTTCTCATGCAAGAGTTTGAGCAAATCATTCGAGAAAATAACGCCCAGAATACTATTATCGTAGTCCAGCACCACCATCTTGGATCGTAAGGATTTTTTGAGCACGCGAACGAACGTATCCATTCCCTCGTCGTATTTCACGGCAGGAATCTTTCGAATGTGAGCAATAATGGGTTCGTTTTCTTTTTGCAACATGAGCGTGTGCCCTTCAATTTCTCCTAAAAAATAGCCTTTGTTCACGACTAAAATAATGGGAAACTTTCCTTCCTTCTTTTCATGCTTCACCACCATTCGGATGACGTTCCCAAACGTCTCGTTCTTTTCTACTTCGATGTAGTCAAAGCTCATCGCCGCTCCCGCGGATTTGTTAAAGTGGAGTAATCGCTTGACTTTCTCTTGCACGTCGGTTTCTAATAATTCGGTCACCTTGTTTCGTTTTCCTTCCGTCACTACTACCAGGATGCGCGCACATTCATCCGGGTCTAAGAATCGCAGTCGTTCGAAAATGTCCTTCGGAGACCATTTCTTCACTACCTCTTCGAGGCGTTTTCGTTCCATTCGAAGCAAGGCGAACGCTTGCTCGTTGAAGGGCAAGTTGTCCCAGCGCCCCGTCTTTCGAATCGAAACCATGACACTACTCCCCCAACCCTCGTTTTTATGGGTTCCTAGAGCGTTTTCGACGCGAAACGAGCGATGGAGAAACTATTTCGCCCTCTCCCGCAAAACTAGGCAATAAACCCCTTCTTCCCGATTCGTGAACCCGTGGCTTTTTCAAATACGCCTCCCTTTCTAAGTACAATGATCCGTTTCGAGAATATTTTTGCCTATTTGTATGATTCCCAAAACCGTTTGAGGAAAGCCAAGAAGGAAGCAAGCTTCAAACGCGCCATGCTGGAGTTTGGTCTCTATGGGATTAACGTCGGAGTGCTCGCTTCAGTAGGAGTGGTCGTGCTCATGCAGGACTTGAATGGGGGCGTGGGTTTAGATAGAGCCACCTGGAATGCGGCGCATGCCATTTGGGCATTAGGACCGGGAGCGTTGATTCTCATTCCCCTCATCGGAGCCCTTACTTCGATTGTCGTGCTCTCCCTCGCATGCATCTTTTTGGGCCTCTCCTCGCGTGTCTTAGGAGGGAATGGTTCCTTCAAAGAAAATGCGTATTTGGTTTCTCGACTCATTTTTCCTTTTTCACTGGCTACTATTGCGATTGGTTTCGTGAGCCAGCTGCCGTTTTTTGGAACCGTGATTCCATTTCTCTGGATCGTGTACGCGTTGTGGATTATGGTGAATGTGATTCACATTGCGAACAATATCCCGATAGAAAAAGCGGCGATTATTTTAGCCCTCTTGATTGGCACGGCCGGAAGCATTGCGAGCTTAGTGTAATGGAGCCACACGCGATGAAAATAAGAAAATGGGCATGTTTTTCCGACTCATTTCTCCATTTTCTACAGTGAGGAAACTAATTATTCGGAAACAATTCCCTTGTTTTTCGTAAAACCATGTGAACGGGCCCCCAATCTCCCACAGTAGGGCGCATGAGTTCTTCAAGCGCGTGTTCCACTCTAAATCCATGAATTTTGAATCCCTCTACATATTTTTTGAGTTGGGGAAGATTGTCAGGGTGCATCGTCGTAACAATGACTCTTCCCCCTTTTTTCAATATTCGATTCAACTCAAGTAGGGTGGTTTCACTAACCACACTATCCCCTGACCCCAGTTCGAATCCCGGTTGGGAACGATCACGCACGAGATAATTTGAAAAGAGAAAATGATCAGATACAATGAAATCGAAAGATCGGCTGCGAAAAGGCAAGCGATTAATCGTGTAATGCATTTCTTCGCTCCCGTCTTTTCTTCGCTTCCAAGCAACCGTGGGAGTCACCCCACTCCCGCGCACATTCATTCGGACCCCTCTCTTTTTCGCATACTCTAGAGCACCATGATCGATATCTATCGAAACGGCCTGGGCTCCTTTTCGTTGCAAGTAGTGGGCGTAAACTCCCGCAGACCCCCCAAGTTGAAGAATTCGCTTCCCGCGAACGTTCCCATGAGTCAACGTATAAAGCAACGCATGCGTAGCCCCAAAATCATAAAGCACTCGCATGCGTGAAACGCTACGATTGGTTCCGTGATAACCAATGGATTCTTTTTTTTCATAGTATTCAGCAAGAGATCCATTAACGGCAGCATGGTGCCAGTTTTTGAAAAACACGTCCAATCGTTTGAACCACTGCATCGTCGTCCGATATCTCTTGAATGTGGGCAGTTTTTTTCGTCGCGCAAGAACAGGCATTATTTTTCATTTATTTCACCCAATAAAAAAGAAGAGGATTTCAAGTCCTGTTTTAGTCATTATTTCTACTCTCGCATTCTTTTTCCAAAAATAGGCTGTATTCTCGGACAGCCTTTTTGAAGGATTCATTTTCAGCAGAAGACAGCTTTTGCGCTAGGTGCGTGCGAATAATTACTTTGTCTTTTTTCGTTTCACGCCGCCACATTCCTTCCACCATTCCCCCTTTCACAATCGCGTGATAGTACCCTCCGGCAAACGACAGAGGATTTTTTCCCGAAAGGTATAACGCGCCCTTGCTCCAATACCCAATCGTGTACTCGTCGTAGTTCGGCAGCAACCAAACCCGCTCGCGCATTTCTTTTTCTTTTGAAAAACGCGAATCAAAATAATACGTGTTTCCTTCCCATTCCTCTTTTTTTAGTTTTTTTTCTGCGCCCTGAAGTCCGAGTCGCGCGTCTCCTAAGGATAGTCCGGACCACCAGGAGAAATCGCGCAGCGTCGCGGGACCGTGTCCGGAGAAGTAGCGCCACGCCAGCTTTCCCAACCCTTCTTCGCGTGAAAATGTTTTTTTCGAAGCGGCGCGTTCATCTAAGAGTGCGTACGTAAATTGGTTTCCTTTCAGGGGACCGCTACAGATGATTCCTTCTTGTTCCGCGCGCGATGTGATAAAACTCATCCCCATGCCGTTCGTCGTAACCCCATTTTTTTTTAATTCGTTGGCCATTTCTTTTCTTGTGAGGAAGTTTTCTCCTTGCAGGATTTTTGAAATGATTCGATTGCTCGTTTCAAAGGTGGTTTCGCTTAATCCAAGGGAAGCATGATAAGGTTTCATTGTCCGTTTTATTTTTTCACTCGATAAAGCGAGCATCCACCGAATGTCTTTCGACGAAACCAGGTGCCACGTGGGGCGCATCACGTGCGTCCGGAGGATTTTTCCTTTATCGAACGCTTTATCCACGTCGCGATACGTGACACGCGTCAAGCGTTGTCCTAATCCCCACTGCGCCCCCGGATAATCTTGGGCTTGCACCGCTCCCAACGTTTCCACCGCTTCTAAAACGCTAGCAAACTTCCGCGATCCCAACCCTTGCACGTCCATGCGTTGAGCCAAGAGGGGAGAAGCGTCCATTCACGAGAATGGAGCGTGTTCTTTATTTTCGTATCGAAAAAGAAACCCGTGGAGTGAAATCTGGGGAGAAATGTGGGAGAGAAATCCAGCGGAAAAGCCGGGAAGGAAACCAGGCGAGAGAATTCGCGATACAGCATGGATTTTATACTCCTCCCCTTCTCCTATAATCATGTCCTTGAAGTGCGCTAATTGTGGAAAAGTCATTTGGCGTGTTAAGACGTGCGGACGCTGCGGTTTCAGTGCATGCCCGTCCTGTAATTTTCCCAGCACGTGTCAGAAGTGCAAGCTCGGAAAAATGGTAGAGCAAAAATCCTAATTCGATAAAGAAAGAAATCTATTTCTCCAATCCTGTTTTTGGGTCGATTTATTCTCTACAATTCTTTAGCGTATTTTAGTGCAGGAGAAGCAGAATCAGCGCCAAAAAAGCCATTCCGAAATCTTCGACAATCGTTATCTTCGTTAAGGGGACTTTGAGGAGAGTTCCCAAGCACGCGCAGTGAAACTTTTCTTTTTTAGCGAGCTTAATAGCAACGCCCAATCCACTAAATCCCATCACGAGGATTTCCGCCACGAGTAGGGAACGAGACGCGGGGAAGAGAATCATTCCCAACCCAAAGGCTAGCTCAATGAAAGGATAGACATACCCGTACGCTGGCACGCGTTGGGCGAGAAGATCATACGTGGAGTATCCTTTCGCAAACCCCCTCAAATCAAGGAGTTTGAATCCCGCAAACGTGAGGAAGAATCCAATCATGAAATACGAAATCGTTTTTTCCAGAGAATAGGTTCCTGTTTCTACATCTTTCAGGGTTAGAACACCAGTAGTAAGCGCAATGAGCCCGATGATCACGAATAAAGGAATGTAGTCTTTCCACGACGTTTTTCCCAATTCCTCATGCTCGGGGGAATTCTTTTCTAGAGTGGAAAGCGGCACCAGCTTCATCCCTCCACACTTCGGACATATCCCGGGAGTATTTTGACGAATTTCAGGGTGATGTGGGCACGTGTATTCCATTCACTCTACTCTGGTTTCTCAAAATTATAAATAGAGCCTATTTCTTGAACGCTAATTTTTTGGCTTTCAATGCGGTGTGAAGAATGCGAATCGCCCGCGGCCCTACCCCATGAAGATTAGCTATTTCTTCGGAAGTGAATTTTTGGAGTTGCGCGAGCGAAGTAATGCCGGCTGCGTCGAGAGCGCGCAGTGCGGGTGCTCCTATTTTGGGAATATCCGAAACCGGCCTATTTTTCATCGCCCCTTTCCAACACTCCGGACACGAGGGGCAGTCGCTACTTTTGTAAAAAACATGCCCGCGCGAACATACTTTCCGCGTTCCTTTCTTCTTCTCTTCCAGTGCCGGGCTACGTCGCAGTAGCACGCCTTTTCGTTTGACGATGTTTTGGTAATCCCACTGGATTTTCTCTGATTTGGCCAGCCAGCGTTTTAAGTCACTCAAGTTAACCTCTGCCGCGTCGGTATAGAGAATAGAGGCGTCCTTGAATTTTCCACTACCCGGTTGGAGTTTTTCCTCGTTAAAGTCGGCTCCGCTCCAAAACATCAGACGGATTCCAAGCTTTTGTTTGCTATACCCTACAATCGGATTCCCGTCCAAAAACCACACGGGGTGCGCGTGCCAAATTTTGCTTTCGGCTTTGGAGAGACCTTTGTTAATCTCCTTCATCAATAATTCGCAAATTTGTTTTTCGTCTTTGGATTGTTTTTTGTTGTAGGCTTGAATATCCGTGGTCATATGATGAAACCCGCGAAAGTGGTCATGCAAAGAATAAGGCTACACTCAAGAAGAATAGTTTAAACGTTCCCAGCATGGTGTGAGAAATAATTTCAATTTTTCCTTTTTCTTTTAACTCTTTGAATGTTTTGAATGGATAGCTCGATTCCGAGATTTCTTGAATCGCCTCGCGACTCATGTGAATAGTCATTGTTTTATTGCGACTATGTTCGCAGCGAATATTTTTCAGTATTCCATCCCTCACTTCTCCATAAGCGGGAGGCATGAGGGGCACGTGCATCGAAACGTCTTCTCCGTCCAGGAAATTTGCCAGGTCTTGAGGCAAGGCAATCTCGGCCTCCCCAATAGGCTTTCCCCCATACGTGGCATTGGGACAATTAAACGAATCCCAATCTATCGCACCGGCGGCAGAAACGCAGGAGGCTAAAACGAAAACAAATCCAATAAACAAAATGTATCGCATGCTGGGAAAATGAGGCCGGACTATATAATGAAATGGGGGAGAAAGAAGCCACCCCAAACGAACGGGCTCTACGATTGAAATCAATGGATGGAAAATGAGCTCACATTCGCCACTTATTCACTTAACTCTTTTCCCAAGAGCCATCGTAGAGTAATTTTATTTGGTTCGTTGGTTCAGCGCGTAAATTACATACGCGGCTCCTAAAATGAAAACAATTCCTAACACGATTCCCCATGCCGTGAGCCACGTGTACACCCATTCGTTAAAGCTCCAGTTTTGAAAGGGCTTATTCCACAGACCTGAAAACCAAACGATGCCCAGCCAAAGCAAACTCGCGAAAAAGGATACTCCACCACTATCTCCACTTTTGCGAGAGGATTTTTCATACCCTTTTCGCTCTTTGAGGGGCAGTCTTTGATACCACCCAAAATAGACGATCAATGCCACGAGCACCGACCCGATTCCCACCAGAACCAGTTCCCAAAAAATCAAGTGCAAAATAAAGGTAAGCAAGAAACCAACCGTCCAGTCGCCCAACATGGCAGGTACGAGTCCCGTGAGTTGAGCATCATTCACGACCCAAAGGAACACGTGAATGGCCGCGATAACGACTACGAGTATTCCTACGACCAGGGCAATCGCCATGAGCGCGTGCTTTCGAAAAAACATTTTGCAGGCTCTATCATCAAAATCAACAGGGTTTCGCATATACAACAAAAAGAATCACTCGGTGCTTTTTAAGGACTCACTTGATGCGATGGGCGTGCAGAGATTTTCCAAGGCTACTTGCCCTATTAGGAAAATCAACAATAGACAACTACTCGAGAAAAATGAAGGGTTAAAAACAAACCTTTTTCTCTTTTTATGTTGTGTTCCACACATGGATAAAAATTTAGAGAGCAAAATGAACCAGGTTCTAAAAATGGTGAACCCCAAGGCCCGACCTCATTTCAAAACTGCCGTTGAAAAAATGGAAGAATTGAACCAAACTAAAGAACAGAGATCTCGAAAGGAAGTAGTAGCACAACTACAACAGGCAAGAAAATGGTTTTTGAAAGCCGAAGAACACCTTAACAATGCAAAAATACTGTTTGAAAAAAATAGTTATCCAATGGGAGTGCAGTCCCTTGCATATTCAATTGAGTTGCTAACGAAGGGACATTCCATTATTCAGTACGATTTCGGAGAGGAAATATTTAGAAAAGTTTCTCATAGGACGCCTAAAATATTTTTCGAGGCCGCTCGAAAACCCGATTCCATCGTAATTAGAGAGATGCTAGAGAAGTCGAGAAAGATAAAATTCGATGAACCTGATGCGGCTGAAAAGAAAGTATTTGAAAAAGCAAACGAAATAAAGATTTTACATGCAAATGAAAAAGACATTCTGGAATTAATAAGGATCGTGGAAAAGATAAAAAAACAAATGGCCATCGCAGAGCCACAAATGAATAAATTTATACAAAAAATTGCCGACGTCTTCAAAGAGGATATAAGTCGCAAAGAGGTAAATGCATTAAAGGATTTTTTCAAAAATTACAAGCCAAAACACTTTGCCACATCATACGTATTGTTTCTTCTAGCATATGTCCTTTTTCCCCACAAGTATCACACCACCTACCCAGATGAAACAATAAACTATAATGAAAATTTGGGTATCGTAAAAGCACGCGAACCTTTAATTAAAGTAGTTAGGGAAGAAATAGATTCTGCAAAAGAACTCTTAACTTACTTTGAAGATGCTGCAAAAAATATGCCAATTACTCCCACACCACCCACAGTTTAAGCCGATAAATAATGCGAGCTGTAGAAAAAACCGCAGGCGGAGGCGATGAAATAAGAAAAAAGCGAATAACAGTTCGCTTTCTTCAGTTCATTCAGGCAATATTAAACTCAGGAAGTTTTCCCAGGTTATCGCGCTCTTCGTTGTCGGGTGTCGTTCGAAGATATTTTCGACCATTGATTGGAAAAATATGAACCGCCTCCCCCAATTCAAAACGCATGTTGTTCACTTTCAAAGTAGTAAATTTTATTTGTGAAGCAATTGCATTCACAACCTGTTCACGGGAATAAATCGCGGAACCCCCAACCGGAGTATTGTTCGACATCTGATGCGCGCGAACGTGTGTAATGTGCTTGTGGCCTAAATCATAAGATACTTCAAATATTCCATAATGAAACTGCTCTAAAACCATATGTGTTGCTTCCTGGAAGTCGCTCTTAGGAGCGGCCGCAGGTATAAGGATTTCACCGGATTCTAAAAGTTTACGCAAGCAAACCGCCAAGGTGGCTTTGTGTAAGAATCCCCAAATATAGGACATTTCCATGCCCCGAGCGGGATTCGAACCCGCGTTTCCACCGTGAGAGGGTGGCATCCTTGACCGGGCTAGACGATCGGGGCCGCCGTTTTCGTCCGGCGGTAACGAGGGACTACGTGGGAGGATTTTTTTTCAAATCCTCGGTAGGCCGCCACTCTCACCGGCGATAACTGGAATAATTAGCCAATAATACCCATTCTCCCCAGGCAAGCCTTTTATTCGCTTCTTCTTCGAGTAGCTTTATGGTTCGTAAAACGCACGCGGATGCGTATGAGAGTATTTTCAAGCACAGCCAGGATGCCTCCGGCGTTCCCGTGAAGGGAGTGGATTTTGATTCTAAAGTGGACCTGAATTCGATTCTCGCCTCGTTTTCGTCAAGCGGGTTTCAGGCTACTAACTTAGGAAAAGCCATTGAGATAATCAAAAAGATGCGCAAGGAAAACGTGCGTATTTTCTTAGGGTACACGTCCAATCAAATTTCTTCCGGGAATCGGGATATTATTCGGTATTTGGTTCAGCACAAAATGGTGGACGCATTAGTCACCACGACGGGGGGAATTGAGGAAGATTTCATCAAAACCCACAAGCCTTTTTTGATTGGGGATTTTCGCTTGGACGGGGCTGCGTTGCGAAAGAAGGGCGTGAATCGTATTGGGAATATTTTAGCTCCGAATGAACGCTACGTGTGGTTTGAGTCTTTTTTTCAACCTATTTTGAAAGAGTGTGCGGAAGAGCAGCAGCGTTCGGAAAAAGTTTTTTCCGCATCGGAAATTATTCATCGTATGGGTGAAAAAGTCAGCGACAAAAAGTCCGTGTATTATTGGGCGTCGAAGAATAACATTCCCGTGTTTTGTCCCGCGTTCATGGATGGAGCGATTGGCGACAACGCGTATTTTTTCAATTATAATCGAAAGAAAGAAGACAAACTGATCATTGACCAAATTGGGGACCATCATCGCTTGATTGAATTAACCTTAGACGCTAAAGAAACCGGAATCATCGTATTAGGTTCAGGCCTAGTAAAACACACGCTCTGCAATGCCAATATGTATCGCGAGGGCGCGAAGTACGCCGTATACGTGAACACTTCCGCTGAATTTGATGGGAGTGATTCGGGAGCCGAGCCCGAGGAAGCCAAGTCGTGGGGAAAGCTCGCGGCAAAGGGCGAGTCGGTGAAAGTCGTGGGCGACACGACGATTCTACTCCCGTTGTTAGTTTGGGGCGCGTTCAAGAAGTAGTCAAGCACGTCGTAGTCGTTTAAAAAAATAAAAAACGAGGACTACCATCCGTCCACGTATTTAGGTTCTCTTCGTTGGAAGAAGAGGAAGGCCATGGCGAGGAGCAACACCACGACGAATTCTCCCGGAACTAAAGGAAGGAGTTTGTCCATTTTGAAAGAGGCCGCCCCGGTGGCGGGTAAGGGTTCGGTTTCACTCATGGAGTTAGAGGTATCTTCCTTTCCATTGTTTTGAGCGGCATCCGCGTTAGTTTTAGGAGAGGGTTTGATTCCGATCGCGAAGGGGGAGAAGGCGTCCGTGGTCGCGGTGAAGTAGTATTCGTCTTCGGTCGCGAGTTTAAGTTGTGTAGGAAGTTCTTCCCATTCGTCCGAGTAGTGGTAGAGTCGTACGTCTTCCGAGGAGGCATCTTCGTTTTCCACGCAGGATTTTTTCACAAGGAATTGAATCGTGGCGTCAAAGTCTCCTGTGATTTTTTTCCCAAGCGTCATTCCAAAGTAGTCGCAGGGAGCCGCGTCCTCGAGTGGGGGGAATTCTTCTTCCGTAGAAATGACGATGCTGTTGGGTTCCATTCCTTCAGGAGAGACCATTTCCACGGAAACGACGGGGTGGATGTAGCTCTTGACAAAGTTCAATTTCACCGGTTCTCCCGCATTCGTCGTGTAGAAGAATCCTGTTTTTTCCGTGGCAGGAGCCGCTGACCCTCCGGACGAGGCGAGAGGGTTGGCTTGTCCCAGAATGTTTCCTCCTGTCGTGGTTTCTTCTTCCGTCGTCGTGGACACTAAGATGGGCGCGTCGATGGTCAGGTTGATGTCTGCCGTCGCTGTGTTGCCAGCCGCATCCGCTGCACGCACGTAGAAGGTTTGGTTTCCATCCGTTAATCCCGTAAACGTGTACGTGGTTTCCGTTCCGTTGCTCGTGTATGTGCTCCCATCCGAGGACACCGAATACGACGCAATTCCCGACAAGGCGTCGCTTCCGGAATAGGTCATCGTGAATGAACTCGCCGAAATTGTCGCCCCGTTTGTAGGGTCGCTAATCGAAACGCTCGGGGAGGTTTTGTCTATTTTCACGGTGTAGCGAAGCGTGTCTTCCACATTCCCGGCGGTGTCGGTGCTGTTGAAGTCCAGCGTCCACACTCCCGCGGAAGTAATCTGAATATTTTGATCAAAGGTAGTCCAAGCCCCCATGCTACTGCTGCTGCTCGCGTCCGAGTCGATGCGGTATTGCGTGAGTTGACACGCGAGCACGCCATTGCTGCAGGTCAAGTGAACATTCGCATCGGTGCTCTGCCACGTGTCATTATTCCCATCCCACGTGGTCGTGGGTTTGGTGTTGTCCACCACAAAACTAAAACCCGAGACATCAAAGTCCGAGGTGTTTCCATCCGAGAGATACGCAAGAATATACACCGCACTCAAGTCGAGTCCGGCAATGTTCCAGTCGATGGAGCAGCGTGTCACGTTGGAGAAATCGGTGTCGGCGCAGTTGTACGCGCCAGTGGTTCCCAACGCGGCGAGATTCAAATCATTCACGAGGGGGGTTCCTGTTCCCTGCACCGTAGAGGAGTCGGCGTAGTTGAGATCCAGAATCAAGTCGGTGCTGTCGTCCATCACGTTGATGTCGATCGTCAGGTTCCCGTCGCTAAAATAAGAAAAAGGAGACATGTTCGTTTCGGTTGAGACACTATCCACTTGATGCACGTTCACTACCGGTGGGTCGTTTACTTCGGTGGCGGAGACTTCATACACCCAAATTCCCCCAGATGCACTTCGTCCGGCGTAGTCGTAGCCTGTAGCGCCAATCACGAGATCGTTCGTCGCGGTGCCGGAATAAATGTCCACGAAGCGAGGCGTAACCAATCCTAAGCTGTCTCCTGCGACGGCACCGTAGAAGTAGTGATCGACGTCACTCTGAGAAACATTCAAGTCCACGATTCCGCTCATGGAGTAGAATTCGTTGAAGAGGTACATGGTTCCCGCCCCGGATCGTCCTAAAGGGTCAGCGCCGTACGCTCCAATCGCCATCGTCTCCTTGTCTCCATCCGCGTCTAAGTCTCCTAGGGCCATTCCCCCGTATCCAAAGAAGTCACTCGCGACGGATCCGAGAATGTTGAGATCGATCTTGGAACGTCCGGTGTTGTTAGCTAGATTAATGAGCGTCTCGCTGTTGATGTCATTGAACACGTAGAGTTGTCCCGCGTTCGTTCGACTACTCGGAGAGGCGCCTCCCGCGGTGAGGAAGAAATCTTGTCCCCCGACACCGTTGGCTTGATCGAACACACACGTTCGAATACAAAACGATTGCCGCGTCGTGGCACCGAAGATGTTGAGATCAATCATCACGTTCGTATCCACAATATTTCCCGCTTCTTGTCCCGCGCTCCGAATGAATTGCAATCCTTCCGCAGGGTCTCCTTGCCACCGACCAAAAACCCAGTCGTCGAGGAAACCATCGCTATCCAAATCGATGAAGAAATTCCCCGTGTACCCCATGGCTCCGTTGATGGTATTGGAGCACACGCGGAGGTTAACCGCGGAACCGGGAGAAAGTAAGTCAATGCTTCCGAGTTTGCTGTTCACGTCTTGAATGAGGTACACGCACCCCGAACCCGTTTGGGGAGAGTCGACGCCCTGCGCGCCCACCACAAGGTCGTCGTTGTATCCGTCCGCGTCCGCGTCACCAAAAAAGGTTTGAGCCCATCCAAAGCTATCGCTGGCTGCTGATCCTAGAATATTCAAATCCACTTTGCTTCTCCCCGATTGTTGCGCGAGATCAATGATGCCAGATTCGAGGTGAATGTCCTTGAACACGTACACGGCTCCTGCCGCGTCGCGTGATTTAGGATCCGCTGCATAGGCGCCAATCGCAATGTCGTTGGATTGTCCATCGTGATCCAAGTCACCAATCGCAATGTCGTTGAATCCCAATCCATCGCCAGATGCATTTCCGAAAATAGCCACGTTGAAGTCTCGGGGGCTTTTGTCCGCGTTCAAGTCTAATGTCCCCGTGCGCGAGGGGAGATTCCAAATGAAATACGTGGCACCACGATCCGAGACACTATTGAAGTCCGCATTGTAGGCGTTGATGATCATGTCGAGGTTGCCATCCCCATCAATATCCGCGACGCGCACGCCGCCTTGACCTATCTGATCGCTGGCCCTTCCCCCCATAATGCGGAGCGAGTACGACGTGTCGGTGTTGAGATCGTACACCGTGGCCCACGCCCCGGAACTCAGGCAGAGGATTCCCAAAAGAATCCCTATTCCGAGGAGAAAACGAGAGAACATACCGTAGTCAAAAATCAAACCGTGAATATAAAGAAGAAGGAAAAAACGACGTCGCCCCTTCCGAAAGTAGGAAAATTCCCCCAGTGGCGATGCTCCACAGCAACCTTTTTGAATCGTCTGAAGGCAGCAGTATACATGGTTGCAGTAAAGTCCAAGCGCACGGCAAAGTCGCCTTCGATGACATCCGGAGCTCCTTCCGTTTCTCCCACTTCGTCCCCTCCCTCCGTCGTGGTGGAGAATGTGCGAAAGTCGTTTGGAAAAGTCCACGCGCTCAACGGGATTACGTTTTCTATTCAGAAGGGCGAAGTTCTCGCCCTCTTGGGTCCGAATGGGAGTGGAAAAACCACCACGGTGCGCGTTTTGAGCACGCTCATCAAACCCGACAGCGGAAAGGCCACGGTGGATGGGAAGGATGTCGTCTCCCAATCAAAAGAAGTGAAGAACACCATTGGATTAACGGGACAATTTGCCGCCGTGGATGAATATTTGACGGGAGAAGAAAACCTCCGCATGATCGGGAGATTATATCGCTTGTCGCACGCGGACGTGCAACGTCGCACGAATGAATTGCTGAGTCGCTTTGATTTAGTCGAGGCCGCGAAGCGTCCCGTGAAAACCTATTCGGGGGGAATGCGCCGACGCTTGGATATTGCCATGAGCCTCATTGCGTCCCCTAAAGTTCTTTTCCTCGACGAGCCCACTACGGGATTAGATCCGCGCGCGCGATTGGTGTTGTGGGACATTGTCAAGCAACTCGCCGCGACCGATGTAACAGTGTTGCTCACCACGCAATATATGGAAGAGGCCGACCAGCTTGCCGATCGAATTGTAATTATTGATAAAGGAAAAGTCATTGCCGAAGGAACGGCGGATGCACTCAAAGCCAAGGTGGGGAGTGACCGTATTGAAGTGACGATTTCCAAAACCTCTAATATGGAGGAGGCCAAGAAAGCCATGGGCGACCCGGTTCAAGTCGACAGCAAGCGCCGCACGTTGAGTATCGCCTCGAAGAGCGGAGCGAAAGAACTGAAGGGTATTCTCGATCGCTTGGATCGGGCTAAGATTGAAGTGGAAAACGTCTCGCTGCACCGCCCGACGTTGGATGATGTTTTCCTCGCCCTCACGGGTCACACGACGACGGTTGAGAAAGAAGAGAAGGAGTGGTAAGTCATGCCTCACGACGCTTGGTTAGCGGAAGTTCCGCGCGAAAAACATTCCGAAGCCTACTGGTGGGCGGATAATGCATGGACACTCACGCGACGCTCCATCACGCTACTTTCGCGTTCCATGGATCAGATGCTTTCCATTGTGATGATGCCCGTCATGTTCCTTCTTCTTTTCCGCTACACGTTTGGCGGAGCCATTGACACAGGCGACACGACGTATGTTAATTTTCTCATTGCGGGAATTTTGGTTCAGACGGCCGCGTTTGGAGCCAGCACCACTACCATTAATCTCGTCGTGGATTTGTCTCGCGGCATCGTGGATCGTTTTCGTTCAATTCCGATGGCGAGTTCCGTACTGCTCGTGAGTCACGTCGTCGCGGACTTATTTCGAAACACGGTTTCCGCGCTCATCATGATTGCGGTTTCCTTCCTCGTGGGGTTAACTCCCACCGCGAGTCTCGCCGAATGGGGAATGATCTTTGGCATTCTCCTCCTCTTCACGTTTGCCTTCTCGTGGTTTTCGGCCGTGATTGGTTTGCTCGTCAAATCCATTGAAGCCGCCCAGTGGGTGGGGTTCCTCTTCATCATGCCGCTTACTTTTGCTTCGAGTGCGTTTGTTCCCACGGAGAGCATGCCCTACTTGTTGCGCGTGTTTGCGGAGAATCAACCTTTCACGCACGTCGTGAATGCGATTCGCGCCCTCATGGTGGGAACGCCGATGGGAGACGCGGGAATACTTTCCATCGCATGGAGTCTGGGAATCATTATCGTTTGCGTCCCGCTCGCCACGTGGCTCTTTCGTAATCGTGCGGTTGGGCAATAACACAAAATTTACTTTGACGGGCGAGTGCACATACTGTTGTGTCGTTCACACGCAACACACCACCCTTTCCCGGTGTAGAGAGTTTCTATTTATTCTCTCGAAAACGAAACCAACAACCGAGACACATCGATGAAACGCATCGTGAGCGCATTCAAAAAATAAAATAAAAAAAAGAGAAGAGAGCGGGTTTCTCCTTCCGCTCCCTTTCAAAGAAATTTATTTCTATGCGCAGAATCCGTGTCCGTTGGCGTCAGTAACACAGGAGCGTCCGATGCTATTACAATCGAACTTGGCTCCGAAGGCCAAATTGACGAAAGACTGTTTGTTGACTTTTACTTGAGATGTACACGCGGCTTCCACGAGAATGTTAGTTCCGGGAATACAGGTGTCACCGTAGATGTGAACGCCGTTACGATCTGCGTACGTGAGGTTTCCAAACTGCGAGGGTTTGAATCCGTTGTCCGTGTCGGTACAGAATCCGTTGTGATCGGCGAAAGCGGCGAGGCTTCCGGCGTACGCGGAGTTATTGTCCAAATTGACCACGGCTACGGGTTGTCCGAAGGCGGCGTGGAATGCACTGCTGGCGAGTGGCACGGCCACGAGCGCAAACAAAGCTAAGAATGCTAGGCGAAATTTCATATGTTGTCCTCCAAGTTAATCCAAAGTGAATTGGAATGAAAGCGAAGGAAAGTCGGGTATTAAACCATTCCTTTGGAAAATCGCCACGTAGCGCTTCATAAAGGGTCTTTTCACCCTTTCAGGAAGACTTTCTTCATTATCACGGGTTGCACGGGCACGTCATTCGCTTTCGTGGGAAGTTTTCCTATTTTTTCTACTACATCTAATCCATGAGTGACTTTTCCAAAGATCGCGTGCTTTCCATTCAACCAAGGGGTGGGAACGAGGGTAATGAAGAATTGACTTCCTCCCGTGTTGGGTCCGGCGTTCGCCATGGATAAAATTCCCGGCGTGTCATGTTTAAGTCCCGGCGCGAATTCATCGCGAATCGTGTAGCCCGGTCCTCCCGTCCCGTTTCCTTTGGGGTCGCCGCCTTGAATCATAAAATCCGCGATGATACGGTGAAAGGGAATCCCATCGTAGAATTTCTTCGCCGTGCCATCGTCAAACCCTTGCAGCACATTGCGTAGGTTGCTGACCAGTTCT
>CAYHJZ010000011.1:0-16726 GCA_964357115.1 uncultured archaeon
ACTTTTTCATCGTGAACAAAATGAGGAATCGCATGCAGCAGTGCGTCTTTCTTGGGGTACGCGTCCCCATCAATGACAGCGACAAATTCTCCTTTCACGAGCTTGAGTCCCTCATTCAACACGTGCGCTTTTCCCGTGTTTTTCTCGTAGTGAATCCCGCGGAGCTTTCCTTTGAATTCGGCCACGATTTTTTGGGTTTGATCCGTGGACCCGTCATCGAGCACGATGATTTCTTTCTTCCCGGGGTATTCCATTTCAAGCACATGACGGAGGCACACGCGCAGGCTTTCTCCTCGATTCCATGCAGGAATGAGAATGCTCACCATCGGCCATTTTTTTACGACGGGAGGAGTGTCGTTTCTCCATTCAAAGTAACTCAGTAAGAGGAAGCACGCCACGTAAATGAGAATGATGTTGACCCCGATGATGACCCATTGGATGGGCGAGAGGAAGGCCGTGATCCCTAAAATGAGGAGAATCCCTAAGTAGACCGCAGGAAACCCTCGTTGGACGCGTCCTTTCCAGGAGGTGGGGGGCGAGCTCATAGGAAATGCTTCTCTCCACGCTCTTTTAAGCGGTTCGGGAACAACCCTCGAAAAGGGGCCTTTTACTTCGTAAACGCGCTCGCCGTCATTCCCCCGTCCCATGTTTTTCGGGGTCGTATTTTGATCGTATAAATGCTCTCCGCGTTATCATCCAGTAGGAGCGCGTATCCTTTTCCTTTGGGCATCTCACTGTAGAGTTTGTCGAAGTCCCCGTGCATGTACGAGGGTCGCAGCTGCGACACCGCTGCGATGTCATCCTGCGCCGTCATGCGGTGGGAAATGAACACATCACATTGCGAGATCGCATCCGAGTGGAGTTTGTTGGGTCGTTGCGTCGCCAACACTAAACTCAATCCCGGTTGTCTTCCCACACGCACCCATTCGAGTAGCACGTTCAACGCGATGTTGGGTTCGTCTTTCGGCATGAACATGTGGGCTTCATCAATCATCAACCACACAATCGGCATTGAGGAGTCGCGTCCCAATCCTTTCATGAGTCGAATTTCCTCTTCCTTTCGATACAGCATGCGTTCCTCGAAGAGTTTTTTCCCGAGCAAGGCCACAATAATGTCTTTGGTTCCTTCCATTCCAATCGCTTGTCGGTACGCGGACACGTCAATCACGGTAATGCTTCCCGGCTTGGCAATGTCTTTCATCTTCGTCCCTTCTTTCTCTAACAGTCCCCAATTCTTAGCCATCTCGATTCGATTTCGCAGGGCTTGTTGTGTGAGCTTATCCGACTCATCATCCATCCCAATGGCTTGAATGATGTCTTCCATTCCGTAGCGTGTTCCCAGTTTTTCTTTGAGGGTTTCAATCACTCTCCCTAAGAGAATGGCTTCCGGATCGTGCCACGCGTAGCGAAACAGCGCCATCCATTCCGTGACGTCTAACTCACTGCATCGGAGGGTCATGGCTCCGTCCACGGGGATTTGTTTTTCTTTGTAAAATTCCATTCTCCCTTTCGGCACGAGAATGTTCACGGGCACCGCCTCCGGAACAAGGCCCCATTCTTTCAACGCGTCTTCTTCTTTTTTTCCTGGAACTTTTAACGTCCAGAATATTCCAACCATGTCCACGACAATCAAGCTCGTTCGTCGTTTGATTTCAGGAGAGAGCGTCGCGAATTCTTCGATGAGCACTCCTAATGAGTAGCTCTTTCCCCCGCCGCGCTTACCACACACCAACACCACGTGCGGTTTGGCTACATCCATGAGGACTTTTCTCCCTAACACGGGATTTTCTCCCGAGGACATGACGACTTTTCCAATGTATGCCGTCCCTTCTTCCCCATACGTGTGAATGTCTCCTTTCGAGCGTCCTACAATCGTATTTTTGGCGGTAAAATCGACGTCTACTGGCTTCCCGGTCATGAGCATGGGGAAAAGAACCAACTATTTAAACCCGCTCCGCGTGAACAACGAATGCCGCCTCGTGATTTGAAAGCCAAGGAAGAGATTCTCCGCGCCTTGTTGCGAAAGATTGATTCCGACGTGGACTTGTTTTCTAAGCGCTTGGACACGCTGCACGGGAAGCATGACGCGCTCACGGATGCGGTGATTGACGCCGGCTTGCAACCCGTTCCGATTCGTTTTTTGGCTCAGGGTAAAAACACGGATATTCTTTTGGAGATTGAGAATCATATTTTGGAATTAAACAAATTAAAGAATTTGATTGGGATGAAACTCCAACGCCTCATGCAAGAAGAAGAGCTCCTCGCGCACTTGCACGGAACGTACGGGGATAGTGTTTCCTTCTCTCGCAATACGAAAGGGGGCATCGAGTTGTCGGTGAAGGATTTAGATGCCGATGTCGCGTTTGCGGAAGTTGTAGAGAGTAAGAAGAAGCTCGACGCGTTGCGCTCCCAAATACAAGAAATAGGTTCCTTAGAATAAGGTTTTCGTTTCGAATTCTTTTTTGAGTGAGGGTTTTCCCTTTCCTTTTCGTCACGGGTTTTAAAGCTCAAGTGACCGTTCTTTGTGTATGAGTCAAGAAATCACCTTAGATAAGGAAGTCTTCAAAGCTCTTGCGGGAGAGACGCGAGTCAAAGTCTTGAAAGCGCTACACGCGCGCCGAAAGACGCAGAGCGAGTTGTCTAAAGAATTGGAGATGGCTCCCCCCACCATTAAGGAACATGTTTCTATTTTGATGCACGCCGGCCTGGTTCGCGAGATTGACGACGGTCACAAGTGGAAGTACATTGAATTAACCATCAAAGGGAAGAGCTTGTTGCAGCCGCAAGATAGTCGTATTCTTGTTTTGTTAGGTTCGAGCGTGCTCGGTTTAAGCGTCGCGGCGTACACGTTGTATTCAAAATTTTTTACTATTGCGAGTGTGTCGGTTTCGTATCCTCCGCAACTGTTGGCCTCTGCTTCCTTAGTGGAGCGCGCATCCTCTGAATCCTTGGCGGCGGGAAGCGTGGCCTCGGATACGATGGTGAAGGCCGCGGGAGAATCTTCCCTTCAAGCCGTTTCAGCGATTCCTTCTATCTCGACGCAAGCGATCTCTTTCTTTCCCACGTTAGAAGTCTTCGTGCTCGTATTTTGTTTAGTCGTCTTTGGCATTAGCATGGGAATGTGGATCAAGCAGACGTATTAATTGGGTCCACGCACGCGGGTGACGTGGATGACGACGGAGCAAAGTGTATGTCCCAATTTGTCTTCGCGTATCGGCCTCTCTTGATGTAACGTAAATGTTGTTGTATTAATTATTTGTCGAAAGTCAATGGGTTCAGGAAGTAAAAGCTGAATGTGTGCCACTCCTCCGCTATCTAATGAATCAATAATGGCTGGGACTTTTTCGGGAGTAGTTCCTGCATTTGCTGAAACAATTAAATCAAATCGTCTTTTCATTTTTTTCATTATTCGGGAGACGTCTCCTACTCGGTAGGAGGTGAAGGCATTCCACGGATCGGTGCACTCTGCTTGCAGCTTCTTTCCAAATATTTTTTTACTTTTGGTGTCAAACGGTCGTGTGAGTCCAATGGCATGAAGCTCTACTTTATCCCTGCCCCATTTCTTTTGCAGCTGAATGGCTGCAATTCCTTCCCCTGCGCCAACATCTAGTACTCTGACTTTTCCACGTCGATGAACAATCGTTGCAATATCTCGCATCAATGAAGCCTGCAATCGTCTATCATATCCCTCAAGAGACAAATTGCTGCTTTTCATGCCGGGGAAAAATTCGCCTACTCTATATTCTTCTCTCTCTCCTCTGCGAAACATCCGAATGCCAACGTTATCTATCCCCCGCTGCGCCCGCGTGCGTTGATCTCGGCGTTTGAATGGCAATGGCATGTTCTTTTTACTCGGCGGGATATTAAATAGAGAGCTCTTGGCCTATTTTCGTTCTATTTGAATGGTTGTCAGGTAGAAATTGTCCCCCAAGCCCTCTAGTTTTTTCGATTTAATTACTCGAGTGGTAAATTCGTTTCCTAGATTCATCATGTCTGGCGAAAAAGTTCCATCGCTATGCACTTGAATGAATGCCCTGCCCTGTTTTTCAAGAGCATTCGCAATGACGTGTGCGAATCTGTACGTGATAAGCACATGAGTGCATACAATGAGGTCAAACCGCTTCTCTATTTTGGGGAGAACGTAAGCAAAATCGCCCACGCGGTAGGATGCAAACGCATTCCACGGATCAGCGCACACTTTAGCAAGCTTGGATCCAAAAATACGCTGGGTTGTTTTTTCGAAGGGTCGGACAAGTCCAATCGCGTGCAGTTCAACATTTTCTCTTTTGAACATTTTCTGGAGTTGCACACCCATAAGTCCTTCTCCTGCCCCAATATCCAGTACGCGTGCGCGGCCTTTGTTTTGAATGATTTTTTTCGCCTCTTCGTCTACTCGAATTCCGAGTTCTTGGCTGTATTCTGCGAGTCCAGATGATCCTTGAAATTTTCCAGGCTTGCTTCTATACACGCCACTGGTTCTCATCGCCTGCTTCTCGCCTTTTCGCATATTTCGAATGGCGACTGCTACCTTTTCTCTAGGTTGTCCCGTTAAGAATCGTGGGCGAATGGGCTTTTGCATGCATTACTTTGTCAAGCGTTACATTTAATGTTTTGGTTGAGAGAAAAAGTGGAGGGGGAAAAGGGTTGGGAGTTTTTCCCCGCTCCGGGTTTGGATTTTATTTTAGGCAAATTGGGTTGGGTTGTATTTTTGGAAGCATGAATTTTCCGGGCGAGTTTTTTTTTCTCAGGTTGGTTGGGAGTTAGAGAGGAATGCGCTCGCGCCGGTTTTTTTCATGCTCAATTTTATTCTAGGAAGTATCATGCATTCGTTTTCACGAACACCACCTTTTTTCCGGATTGGATTTTTCCAAGGTGTCCTTGCTTGACGAGCGCATTCAATCGTTGCGACGCCGCGTTAGGATTCTTGTATCCCAGTGCTTTTTTCACGACTTGAGCGTCCAACGAAGTCTGCGTTTCAAATAACGACATAATTCGCTGGTCGGCTGCCGGTAAGAGGGAAATGGAAGGAGCCAGTATTGGGTTGGGAGTTGGGAGGGTAGTTGGGCTCATTCCACTCGTTTTGATTTGAAAGGCCAATTCGTCGTACTTGGCTTCCATTTGCGCGAGCAAATCGTTGGTTCGCTTTCGCTCTTGGGCCATTTTGTACAGGACGGCCGCGAGCAACATGGGGTTGTCCGCGTGCTTCATGACATCTGAAACGTCCGCCGTCAGGTCGGTAAACTCCGGGGCGATCTGGGAGAGAAGGGCTCGGAGCTTGAATGCAGAATCATGATTGGTCATGCATCGTCATGATATCATCATGACTATATAATCCTTTGGGTGAGAACGAGTATTCTTCTAGCGCCGAGGGAGTATTTATAGCTTAAGGCATTTTTGGGTTGGAATGGCTCAAAAACGGCGTTTTAGGCGCTTTCTCTCCCGTGTGCGTCGGTGGGGGTGCTTTCCTTTCTCCGCGGAAGGAGCGACAGAAAAAGAAATCAACGTCTTTCTCTCCTCATATTGTTCAGCAGAACAGCTGGGTCTACCATGATAGCTACGTTTCCAAATCTCCTCATTTCGTTCTCTTGGATTCATCCCGTACTCCTCGGTTTGCGCTGGCATTTGATCGAAAAATTGTTTCGGGTAAGGAATGGGTGTGCATCGATTCTATTCAGCGCCTACGCTCTACGTTTGCAGTCAAAGGCTCTCACACAAAGGGGGAAAAATCATGGAATCCAATCGCCGAGCGAAAAGCCGCGTTGGATTTGAAAAAAGAATTGGGTGTTCATCCTGCTGAGTATTTGTTGAGTGCATTTCTTTCGGCGAATCGTTCGTTTGTTCGCGAAGGAAATGTGTTCATCGCATTCACGGATGAAGATTTGCGCTTATATCGTCCCCTCGTCGACCGCTTCTTCGAGCCTCTCCCTGAAACTAAAGCATTGGGAATTTTCATTTATCGCATCAACCTGAATCGTCGTCGCGTGAAAGAGATTCTTTCTCAACGAGCAGCAGAAAAGAAGTAAAAAAAGAAATTAACCAAAAAAATTATTTTTGAAGTAGGGAATTATTTTTCCCTTACTTCAAATATTTAATCGTGTTCTCGAAGATTCCAACCGTCACGCCCGGGTTGTAGTTGAAGTAAATAACTTTTCCTCCCCCGAGTTGAGCGTATTCTACAATCGCCGGAAAGTTTTTCCCCGTGCGAATGTCTTCGATGTACGCGATTTCATTTCCGGTGACGCCAACGTCAAACACGACCAATCCTAAGCCGGCTCCGGCTTCAGCAGGAACGCGTTCAATGCCTTGCATGATGGGGTGTTTGTAGTCTTGCTGCCAAATCACTCCGGCCACGACAATGGGTCGCTTGCACGTGGGCAATCCGTCCAAGATAATATCACAATTCACCGGGACGATGTTTCCAAAGTTGGCTTTCCATCCTAATACGTCCAATGCTCCCGGTCGTTCGATTCCGGAGTCTTGAACAATAACCATTTTTCCTCCGGTCTTCACGTACGATTGTAATGCGTCTCCTAACTGTCGGGGAATTTCTTTAGACACTTGTCCCGTCTGATCGAGGAATACAATGTCATACTGCGCGAGTTGATTCTCGGGATTCCGCGCAAACGCCTCAGCAGCCTTAATGATGGGATTGCCCACTAAGTCCTTGTTGGCGTTCAGCACGGCCAACACTTCCGGAGACGGGGCACCAATAATTAGAATTCGCGCCGTCGAGTTCGGAGAAATCGCACTCACGATCGGTCCTACGAGCGGAGTCGAGGAATCTACTACACCGAGTCGGGCGAGGAGTAAGAATCCGATAACTACAATCAAGATGATGGGGATGAGCGCTTCCAAGTTGAAACGCATGGGTCCTCCGCCCTCGCTTAGTGGTGGTAAATCGGCTGCGGCGTTGTCATCGTATCCCATGTGGTATCATTCCCCTTTTCTTTTTCTCCCCAAGTGGGGTTCAATGCACTTCAAAGGTTTTCTGGGGTTTATAAGCAATGGGGTGGGCAGGGCGACTATTTTGAAAGTGGAGAATTATCTCAACATTCAATCGTACAAGTTTTCGAGGAATAGCCAGTAGGGTGCGGGTTCTCGGATGAAGTATTCGGGGGGTATTGCGTAGTATACCACGCGTTCGCCAATGCCGCTCGTCACAATGATGGGGAATACGCGTCCCAAGTCGTTGTTTTCTTCATCCCGCACGATCGTCTCGGTATCTACACTGAGTACGCGCGTGCTCCCGATTCCAATGTCTTCTACCAACGCAAAATCTCCATACAGTCGCAAATCTTGTTTGATTCCAAAGATGAGTTTGTGATCCGCTCCCGATTCAGGAACGAGGGTTCCGATTTGTTGTTCGGGGTTGCACGATGTTTCGCGCAGCACGCACCACGTTCCAATGTATGATGTGGAGATGTACTGGTCAAAGCGCACCTGCTCGTTATTTTCAGCATCCTTTCTCGCCCATGGGGAAATGAGTTCGTGTCCCGTGTTCGCGTCAATGTCATCCGTGTACAAGTATTGGTCTTTCTCCCCAATCTCCGTTCCCGCGTCTCCCGTCCACACGAGTCGTCCTCCCGCGTCGGCATATTCCATGAAGGCGCGCAACGTGTCGGTGCTCATTCTTCTCGCCCGTGTAACGATGACTAAATCAAACTGCTTGAGGTTTCCAGCCGAAATAAAATCAATGTCTTGTTGCGAAATGTTGGTGGCGGCCACGTGTTGCGGGTTGCGGAGTGCCGTAGCCAGTGCTGCAGGATCTCCGAGTCCAGCGTCCCCATACACGATAAGCGTGCGGGGCGCGCCTTTGATTCCATAGTACACGTCGCACCATCCCGGGATGTCTCGGCAGGAGATGATTCCCGACCACGTGGTGAGGCCGAGGATGAGGAGTACCATTCCGAGCGCGAGGGCAATGTGGTACGCGTCTTTGAGGAGGGGTCTCATTGGAGGGGCCATGCGAGTCTTCTCGGAGCGGGGATTTATAAGATTGTAGCCGCGTAAACTCAGTAGTATGGTCAAGTTTACTCAATCCAAACCCGAAGCTGCCGGTCCGAGCACCGCCATCGGGGTTCAACGCTTCTTCGACACCGACAATGGCGGACCTCCGCTTACTCCTACTATGGTGTTCGCCGCCGCCATTATCGTGTGCGTCGTCTTCATCGCGCTGCACGTCTTCGTGGTTTTCTAAACCTAAAATTTGCTTAGGTTGTCGTTCAAGTGCTATACTAAATTGGAGTAGGCAATAGAATTTATTTCTTCAAAAACACAATGACTTTCTCGTCTTGAATCGTTTGCTCGGCGCTGGCGACAGGAGACTCGGGCATGTTTTCGAAGAATTCTATTTTAGATGCGCGGACTTTTTCTTTAATGGCTTCTGCGTGGGCGTGCGCGTACGTTTTCATTTTTCCCTGCGTGAGAATAATGACGCCGACGCGTTCTTCCGGATTGCACTTGATTTGTTTTCGCAAGTCTTGAATCATCCGCACGAGTTCGCGCGCCGCTCCCTCGGCTTCAAGCTCAGGAGTGAGTTGCGTGTCGAGTTTGGCCGTAATGGCGTCTCCTTCTCGTGGAGCGTGGAAAATAATTTCCTTGATGTTGGTTTCGTCTCGAATAATTTCAAGAAGTGCTTCATCCGAGAGAGTCATGCCGTAAATCATTGCTTTTGCTAATGGTTGTCGCACGGGCATTTTTTCTTTATCGCGTTGTTCCATAATTACTTTGACCACGCTCCGTGTCCACTGCATGTCCTGGAACAGTTGCATATTGTTCGCACTCTTCTCGTCGACGTGCGGCCAGTCTTCCAAGTGCACGGAGTCTTTCAACGCGGAAGCGCTTTTCTTCAACGTCTGGTGAATTTCTTCCGCAATGAAAGGAGTAATGGGGGCCATGATTTTACTGAGCGTGTGGAGCACGTGCGCGAGCGTTTGTACTGCGGCACGATGATCCACTTCGCCGGTTTCTCCTTTGAATCGCGTGCGAGAACGGCGAACATACCACGTGGACAAGTCGTCGATCATTCCCATGAGGCTTCGGCACGCGTTCACCGTGTTGTACTGGTCGAGTGCTTCGGTGCTGTCTCGAATCGTCTGGTGGAGTCGCGTAATGATCCACTGGTCTAACACGTTAGCCGACTTTGGGTTTTCCGTGCGTGTGTTTCCGTTCGCGTTCATTTCGTAGAAAGAAAGCGTGTTGGCGAGCAATAGAATCACTTTTCGATAAATTTCTTGCACGCCATCGTCGCGGAAGCTAATGTCCTCGGCTTGTGTCACGGGGGATTGCATGAGGTAGAATCGCACCGCATCCGAACCGAATTTTTCGAATAAGAGGTTAGGATCCGTGAAGTTTCCTTTTGATTTGGACATTTTGTTTCCATCCGCTGCCAAAATGTTTCCCGACACGACGACATTCTTGAATGGGGCTTCGTCGAAGAGAAGGACGCTGAGGATGTGCATGTAGTTGAACCACGCGCGCACCTGTCCCACGTATTCGGACACGAAGTCTCCGGGGAATCGTTGCGTTTCGAATTCGTTTTTGTTTTCGAAAGGATAATGCTGGGAGGCAAAGGGCATGCTTCCGCTTTCAAACCAGCAGTCGATGACTTCGGGGATGCGTTTCATTTCTTTTCCGCACGTGCATTTTAGCGTGATCTCGTCCACGACGTGTTTGTGTAAATCGAGATTGAAGGGCACGTCTTGCACGGCATGCTGTTGGAGTTCCTTAATGGATCCCACGATTTTGGTTTCGTGGCACGCCGAACATTTCCACACGGGCAGCGCGGTGGCCCAGTAGCGGTTGCGCGAGATGTTCCAATCCGGTGCCGTTTCGAGGATGTTGACGAAACGCGCCTTTCCTTCGCCTTCCGGGTACCACGCAATGTCGTTGTTTTTTTGTAAGAGTTTTTCTTTCACATTTTGGAGGCGCACGAACCACGAGTTCATAGGGTTGTAGAATAGGGGCGTGTCGCACCGATAACAAAATGGATAGGAGTGCGTGTGATCCTCGCTCGCGTACAATAATTTTCGTTCTTCGAGGTTTTTCAGAATGAGAGGATCGGCTTTTTTGAACCATTTTCCGTGCCAGTCTTCGTGTCCCCCGTGAATGGTTCCGTCGGGTTGCACGTGCGTGAAGAGGGGTAAATCATATTTTTTGATGAGCGAATAATCGAATTCTCCATACGCGGCGATGTGAACGATTCCTGTTCCTTCCTCGCCCGTCACTTCGTCTCCGCCGGCCACGACGTAGTGTCCTTTCTTCTCGCTTTCTAAATGATACAACGCTTCGTATTTTTTTCCCACGAGGTGTTCTCCCGTGAAAGTTTCGATAATGTCGTATTCCCCCTTCAGTGTAGAGAGTCGATCTCGTGCGACGATGAGGAATTCATTTCCTTGCTTGACTTTTACGTAGCTTAGTTTTTCGTTTATGGCGAGTGCGGCGTTTCCGACGAGCGTCCACGGGGTGGTCGTCCACGCGAGAATGGAGGTGTTTTCTTCCCCGATGAGTTTGAATTTTACTGTGGCGGAATTTTCTTTGACGTTTTTGTACGAGTTGTCCATTTGTATTTCGGCTTTCGCGAGGGGCGTTTGGCATCGGGGACAGTATAAGAGAATTTTTTTTCCTTCGTACACGTGTCCTTTTTCGTGGAGTGTTTTGAATGCCCACCACACGCTTTCCATGTACGCGTTGTCCATGGTTTGATACGCGTTGTCGAATTCAATCCATTTTCCTAATCGTTCTACTGTTTTTTTCCATTCGTGGGCGTACGTGAGTACTTGCACGCGGCACGCGTCGTTGAAGGCTTTGATTCCTTTTTCTTCTATTTCTTTTTTGTTTTTGTATCCGTGGAGTTTTTCTACAATGTTTTCAATCGGGAGGCCGTGGCAGTCCCATCCCCATTGTCGTTCGACGCGTTTTCCTTTCATGGTTTGATAGCGCGGGAAAACGTCTTTGATGGTGAGTCCGAGGATGTGTCCGTAATGCGGGAGTCCGGTCGCGAAGGGGGGCCCGTCGTAGAAGACGTATTCTTTTTTCCCGGCGCGTTGCGTCACGCTGTGTTCAAAGGTTTTGTTCTTCTTCCAGAATTCCATCCAGTGGATTTCGTTGGCGGGAGAGTACATGGATGGATTATCTCGTGGATGTTTTTTAAGGGTTGGACTACAAAAAAAGAATTGGGCTCGTTGAGCGTGGGAGAATGGACTACTTTTTCGTGAAGTGGACCCGGGAGGATTTGAACCTCCGACGGACGCTGTATAAGAACGCTGCTCTACCAGGCTGAGCTACGGGTCCAACTTTCTCGCTAGCTCATCATGGAATAGACACTTTTTATTTGATAGGTAAAAACAGAAAAAAATGGGTGAAGGCATGCTGTGGGTTTGTTAAAACCCACTACGCAGTCCCTCGTGGCCCCCGCACGAAATCGGGGAGTCTACATGTCCATTCCGCTCATGGGGGGCATTCCGCCCATGGCTTTTCCGGATGAGTTCGCGGCGATGATATCGTCAATTCTCAATATCATTTGGGCGACTTCGGATGCGGAGGTAATGGCTTGAGTCTTGATGCGCAAGGGTTCTACGACGTTGAGTTTTCTCATGTCGTCGATTTTGGCTCCGTGCACGTTGACTCCTAAGTATTTTCCTTCTTTCCCTTTGTGTCGCGCGCGTAATCCTACGAGCGTGTCAATCGGGTCAATTCCTGCGGTTTCGGCGAGCGTTTTGGGAATAATTTCCAATGCGTCCGCGAAGGCGTTGATGGCGAGTTGTTCTCTTCCGCCGACGTTTTTGGCGAATTCTCGTAGCTCGATGGCGATTTCAATTTCGGTGCTTCCTCCACCCGTCACGACTTTTCCATCTTTGATAGCGGATGTCACGGATCCGAGAGCGTCTCGAATCGCGCGTTCGGCTTCGTCTACGACGTGGTTGGTTCCGCCGCGCACGAGGATGGTGACGGCTTTAGGATTTTTGCATCCTTCGATGAACACCATCGCGTCTCCCGCGATTTTCTTTTCATTCACGAGTTTGGCGTGTCCCAAGTCTTCTTTGCTGATTTCTTGGATGCGTGTCACGATGCGTCCGCCCGTGCTTTTGGCGAGTTTCTGCAAATCGCTTTGCTTGACTCTTCGTACGGCTAAGATTCCGGCTTTGGCCAGGAAGTGTTGGGCGAGGTCGTCGATTCCTTTTTGGCAAATCAACACGTTCGCGCCGCTCTTCTGAATGCTTTCCACCATCTGTCGGAGCATTCCTTCTTCTTGATCGAGGAAGGCTTGCAATTGATCGGGAGATGTGATTTCGATTTTAGCATCCGTTTCGGTTTCTTTGATTTCCAATGCCGCGTCCACTAACGCAATTTTGGCGTTTTCTACGGAGCGAGGCATTCCGGAGTGCACGACTTCTTTGTCTAACACGATTCCCTTGATGAGTTCGGATTCGTGCATGCTGGCACCGGTTTTCTTTTCTACTTTCACGTGGTCTAAGTCAATTTTGTACGTGTTTTCGTCTTTCTCTGCGATGGTTTGCACCGCTTCCACAACCAAATCGGCGAGTTGCACTTCGGCTTCGGCGTTTTTTCCGGTCATGGAGGTTAAGGCAATTTTCTTCAACGTCTTGGTGTCGCTGAAGGATAATTCATCCGCAATCGCGGCGGCAATTTCGTTGGCTTTCTTTTCGGCTTGTCGGTATCCGTTCACAATAATCGACGGGTGAATTTCATCGTCGAGGAGCGCTTCGGCTTTTCCGAGGAGTCCGCCGGCGAGGATAACGGCACTTGTGGTTCCGTCTCCGACTTCGCGGTCTTGGGTTTTGGCGACTTCCACAATCATTTTTCCTGCGGGGTGGTCGATTTGCATTTCGCTGAGGATGGTGGCTCCGTCGTTGGAGATGGTGACGTCTCCTAAGTCGTTCACGAGCATCTTGTCCATTCCCTTAGGTCCGAGCGTCGATTTCACGGCGTTGGCTACGGCTTTGGCGATAAGAATGTTAATACGTTGAGCGTCTCTTCCGAGGACGCGTCGGCTTCCTTCCGGAAGGAACATCATGGGTTGATTCATCTTGTTATTGTCGGCCATTATTCAAAACCTCCTAGAATAATGTTTTCGTCGATAAACGAAAAATTGGTTATTTTTGGGCTTTTTTCTCGAGTTGAGTGGCCCAATTAAGTAATTTAGATGGATGTAAGTGTTTAAAACCGCTTAGTTTGCGATGGATGTGGGTGTCGGCCTTTTTCAAAAAGCCCGGGAAAAACTTTTGAGAAAAAAGACGGGTTATCGGACGATAACCCTTCCTCGGGATCAAGGAACGAAACCCTTGATTTTGGGTTATCATGTGGTTTTCTCCTTTTTCCACGCCTCATTTTTAATCTCGATTTGGTTTTTCGGTTTCATGAAACTTGTTTTTGGTACACCCCGCGATATTTTTCGCCGAAATTTTTTGTTTTATTCTTCGATTCAACTCATCATTCTCTTCAAAGTGATCATCTTTTTTGCGTGGTTCGGAAGCGGCATTTCCTATGCGGGTCTTCCGGTGTATTTGGATGTTCCGTTTGCCTCGATTCCTTTCTTCGAAAACAATGTTCAAATTTGGGAGTACGTGTTTCACCAACTCATGCACGTGTTGATTGCGGTGTGGGTGTTCTTGTTAGCAAAAAACATGAAGGTTTTTGACGCGGGAAGTGTGGCCGCATTATTTTTCATTGCCGTAGTCATGCACAACATCGGCTACTGGGTCACGGCGACGCATTCATCGTGGCTTTTCTCCGTGAATGATTTCATTACTGACTTTGTTTCCTTGTGGGTGTTCTTCATTGCATTCCACTTGCTCTTCCGCGTGAGTCCTGCGGCGAGAAAGTGGAGTGTTCCTTTTTTGGAAGAGAAAGTTCGCATGTAATGTGCGCAGCATGAAGTAAAAAAGAATTTTTCCCGCGTGGTGCGGGAAAGAAAGAGAATTTTATTTACTCATTTTTTTTACAATTGAAACTTTCGATCCACTTCTCGAATGAGTACGTCGCATTGACTTTTGACGGCTTCAAGTTGTTTGATGATGTGTTCTTTTTCTTGTTCCACATCTTGGAGTTTTTCATAAGGCTCAATGGCTTCTCTCAGCATTCCATAATCCACATACGTGTAGGGGTGTGCGTTCATCTTGTCGGCGATGCGTTCCACCATTTTTCCTAGCCAAATGTTCATTTCGTCTTTGACTTGTCCTTTGATTTGTTTTCCGCTGTCAAGGTGCTTTCGCATCATGTTCACGACGGTGGCTCGTGGAAACGGGAGTTTGCTCTCCTCGATGGTTCCTTCATCTTCGCCCGGCAGGATGGTTTCTGCTTCGACCACGCCTTGTTCTGGGGAGTTTTCTTCTATTTGGTTTTCTTCATCCATCGCGTTTTCCTCCGCGGATTCTTACACTAAGATGGGGTCGAAAACTCGTTATAAACCCTTCTTTATTTTGCCCCCAATCGTAAGTCTTTTTATGCCGGCTGACTTGGTTGGGTGATGCGTTTCACTGGGATCTTGATTTTGGTTTTCTTTCTCCTTTTTTCTCCTGGAGTTTTTTCTCAAATCATTCCAGCGGCCGGGAACGGCCCTCCCTTGAGTGGAGCGGGAAATCCTGTTGATTCGGCCGATGTGTCACTGGCTACGCTCGTGAATGATTCTCCCTCTCCCATCAATGGCTTTACTACGTTTGCGGGAAAGTGTTCCACGGTTCTTCCCACGAAACTCGTGGTGTGTTCTTCCGGTTCGTGCAATTTGAATTCATCCGACGTGATTTGCGAATCCGTTTTTTCAAAGAGCGCGGTGAAAGATTGTGTTTCTTACTCTCATTTTGTCGAGTGGGGTATTGATTCGGTTTCGGGTGCCTGTTGCACGGAGGGGAATGCGTGTTCTCCCTTGTCCTCTTCTTCATGGAGTCGTGGCGTGTATCATTCCAACTCCTCCGTTCTTTCCAATCCTACTAGTTTTACGGCGTTTGATCCTCGCAGTCCTGTCGTGGTGCGTCGCCCTGGAGCCGTATTATCCATCACCTTCGATTCGGGCGTTGCTTCCATGAGTCGCTACCTTCCTTCTACTTCATTGTGGTCGGGAGGTTTTTCGCTTCTCAATTTGGTCCCCTCTTCATCTCTTCCTTCGGCCTATTCTCTTTCGAATATGGAGGTCGTGTATCCTTCCATGGTGATGGACGTCTCGGGTGTGTTGCACTTGGCGTTTGGCGTACGAGATACAGTGAGTGGAAAAGGAACCGTGTATTATTCTCGCTGTAATAGTGCCGCGTGTCATGTTCAATCCAGTTGGTCTCCGGCTACGCGCATATTGTCTTCTGCGGTGGATGAAACCACGGGTGCTAATTCGCGGTGGAAATACAAGTTGGTTCGCCCCAAGATTGCGACTTCCTCGAATCAGGGTTTTGTGCACATTCTCTTTGATGATGCCGAAGTCAATATTTTATCTCGCTTGAATGGTATTTTTCATCGATACTGTTCGATCCATTCCAATTGTAATGCCGTATTGAACTGGCAGAGTGTGAGTAAGGGTGTGGATATTACGCAGGGATTAGGTTTGGGGTATGCGCGCGATCCGTTCATTGCGGGGGATGAATATGGAAATGTTCACGCGGCGTGGGTGGACAGCCCTCCCTTTACTCCGAGTGCCACGGTGCTGAATTATTCTCGCTATAATTTTGCGAATGGTTCTCTAGCGTGGCGGGATGCGCATGCGTTGGCTTCGGTTTCCGATCTTACTTTTCCTGTGATTGCCTATTCGGATGATACGCTCACGGCAATAGCCACGCGCGACGGTCGCTCGGTGAGTGGGTATCGTTGCACGGGCAGTACGTGCTTTAACACTTCGTCGCTCAACACAGCTTGGTCAGACGTGTCATCGGCATTCGATGTCGTGCTTCCCTTCCCGGAGGACACTGTTTTTTCTTTCGTGCTTTCTCCCTCCGACGCGGGGGTGGGTCTCTTGCTCACGAGTGGTCGCGTGGGAACTACGCCTCATCCTTTTGGAAAAATTGTTTTGTTAGAAAGTTCGTCTCTATCTCTTCCCTTGCAGGATTTGCACGCGGGAGGCGCCACTTCTCTTATTCCTCCCACCTCTGCGTTAGCGGGAGTGTCGGACGTGTGGGGCGCGTTTCGTTTTTCTTCAGGAAGTGTGGGCTTGGCGGATCTGGTTGATCTCTCGGGTTCGGGCACGCGTCTCATTTCAAGCGATGTGTTGGATTTTGCTAACACCAGTCCTACGGTTTCGAATCTTTCGATTGCCAGCGAGTGGGATCATCCTGCGAATGCGCCGAGTAAGATTCTTTTTTCTCAGAACGTTTCCTTTACCATTACCGATCCGGATGAGGATGACGCGCACTATGTTTCCATCTTCCTTGCTGACAATAAGGGAGGCGAGGATTACACGCTCGCGCAGTGGGTGAATGCGTCTTCGTCTTCCTTGTATCCTTCCTCGTGCACCGGGACTACGACTAAATCGTGTTCCTTTCCTGTGAATTTGTTCTCGAATCAGTTTGGTTTTGCCGCTCCCAAGGGAGATTATTTTGTCGTCGTGAAGGTGCAGGATTCCGATAAGGGAATTAGCACCGTTTCCTCTGCGCAGGAAATTTTTGTGAAGCCGAGTTCGTTGGAAATGGAATTATTTTATCCCCTCTCCGGCACCGTGTGGCACACGCAGAATGTGGTGGATCAAGTCATTACCACTACGCTCATCGCTCCTCTTTTTGTGAATGAG
>CAYHJZ010000012.1:0-15975 GCA_964357115.1 uncultured archaeon
CACGTATTTTCTCGTTGCATTAATTTCGCTTGACACGCGGTGCATCGTACATAATACCCTTTTCCCTGCATCACGTCCACAATGTGCACGTCTCCCTCAAACCACTGATTCTCTTTAATCGAAGCCAGCGGCGTCTCATTCGCAACGACGTCTTTCTTTTCGCTTTCTTTACCCGCGACTTTTTCTTTCTCATATGGTGCTGCTTGAACTCCTTCTCCCACTTCGCACGTCCCATTATACCCAAGCGAGAGTTGTTTCATCCCATTGAAGTTTCCCACGCGTGCATTCGTCAACACGATCGTGCTTCCCACTCCCATTCTTTTTTCCATCGCATGATCCACTTGTTCATTCCACAACGTAAAGATTGCTTCCCCCGTCTCATCGTGAATGCGCGTGCTCACGTACTTTCCTTCTTTCCCATTCTTGGAAAAGGGTTTCACTCGATCCATTATTTTTATTTTCCCTTCCACGTCCACGTTGTTCATTCCCTCGCTCAATGCCCCTATTTTTATTTTCTCATTCGGCGGAGCTCCGGGCATTTTTAGTTTCAAATCTTTACATAAGAGAATGAGCGCCCCTTGTTCGGTCAACAATCCCGAGAATTTTTCCATTTTCTCGTTCATTTTTTCTCGAATCGTCGACGCATCGATTCCCGCTTCTTGCGCCATTTCTCCAATGACGCTTTCTACTTCGAATGTGAGCGCACGAACCATGGTGATATTCACGCGTTCAACCTATTTTAGGCTTGCTTTCGTTGCTCTTTCAATCGCGCGCTCCTTTCCGCTTGCTTTTTATTTGTACGTGCCGTGGTATCTCCGATGTGGGAAGAAATCAACGAGAATCTCTATGCCTCGTTTGGCACGGATTCTTCGAGTCACGCGTACGTGCTCGTCGGCAAAACCGTCGCGCTCATCGACACCGGTATGGGTGGCTCGGCGCGTCAACTCAAAGAAGGACTGGCATCGATTGGCGTAACACCTAAGGATGTCGGCTACATTTTTCACACGCACGGTCACGCGGATAATTTTGCATTAGATTATTTGTTTCCCAAAGCCCAAATTTGGATGCACCCCGCGGATGCATTGTACGTGAATGCCAAAGACGCCACGTTCTCCACCACGCCCAACCTTCCTCTTCCCGCGATCAAATGGCCTTCCGTTCCCCACACGTTCACGGACAAGCAGGTTTTTGATTTAGGAAATTTTTCTATTCAAACGTTGTTTACTCCCGGCCACACGAAAGGAAGTGTTTCCTTCATGGAGACCACGAAGAAGTGGCTCTTCTGCGGCGACGCATTGTTTTCCACCGGTTTGGGTCGCTGGGACTTGACGAGCGGCAACAAGCAACAGGTTATTTCTTCCGCGCGCAAGATTTTGTTTTCTAGCCCCAAGATGATTCTCCCCGGCCACGGGTTGCCCATTAAGGCGCGCGGCAGTGCCTCCATTTCGCGTCAATTGGAACGCTTGATGGTCGAAGAAGTTCCTGAAGCGCATTACTAGCTCGGTTTCGTCAATCCCCCTTTCTCTTCCCGTCTTTTTGTCGAAAGGCGTTGTTTTTAAGCTGGTTTTACCCTCTTTGGGTAATAGTAGGCCTTTTTCATGATTCACACGCACTCCTCCTCTAAATCGACTAACAAACGTGCGGCCGCTCCTGCGGGTCCCGCGTTAGGTCCTGTGTACCAGTCCCTCCTCGAGGATGCGCAAAAGAACCCCGGTCAAGTGTTCGTCGTCATCGATCCCCCTGACCACACGCCGGAAGAAGTCGCGCGCATTGCCAAAGCCGCCGATTATGCGGGCGTCTCCGCTTTCGCCGTGGGAGGCAGTCTCGGCGCTCAAGGGAAAATTTTAGACGATTGTATTGAAGCCATCAAATCCGTTTCCCAAAAGCCGGTGATTCTTTTTCCCGGCAACATTGCCACGCTCTCCCCGCGCGCCGATGCCGTGTACTTCATGTCCTTGTTCAATTCTACTGATCCCTATTATTTGTCTGGTGCTCAAATTGCCGCTGCCTATCCTGTCGCGCGCATGGGCATTGAGACGATTGGCACCGCCTACTTAGTGTACGAGCCCGGCCAAGCCGTCGGATGGGTCGGCAGTGCCAAGCTTCTACCGCGAAACATTCCTTACTTGGGTGCAGTGTCTGCGCTTGCGGCGCAAATGTTGGGAATGCAACTCATCATTTTAGAATCTGGCTCCGGCGCTCCTTCGTCCGTTCCTTCGGAATGTATCGCCGCCGTCCGAAAGATGGTTCACTTACCCATTGTCGTCGCGGGTGGTGTTCGTACTCCTGAGGATGCGCAGCGCTGCATTGCCGCCGGTGCCGACATTGTTCATGTGGGCTCGAGCATTTCCGCTGTGGTGGAAGGCGACATGAAGCGCGCCGAGAAACTCATGAAAGATCTCGTCGCCGGCGCTCAAAAAGGCGCGAAGTTACGCAAATAATTCGGCCTTTTGCCAAAAGCCCGGGGAAAATCGTTTCACTGTAACAGGAGAAACTTTTGAGAAAAGACGGGTTATCGTAGATAACCCTACCTCGGGATCAAGGAACGAAACCCTTGAATCACAAACTCTCGTAATACTTCTTCAACAACAACGCATCTTTTTCTTGTCCCGGACATTCACTAATGCAAATACCCCCTACCTTGTATTCTTTGAAACTCTCCATCATTCCTTTCCAATCCACCGTGCTTTCGGGAGAATCAAAGCTCGTGTGGTATTTTTCTCCTTTGTCCGAAAATGTGATTCCGCAGCACTGAATGTGCAAATCCTTCAAGTACTTCGCATCAAATTTCTCAATCCTTCCTAGCAATTCATCAAACTTCTTCTTCGTCGTCATGCTCCCTTTGCTCGTCGCGTGCGCGTGTCCAAAATCCATGCACCACGAAATGCGGCTCCCTTTCGCAATCTCCATGACTTCTTCCAAGCTCCCCCACTGGGATAATTTTCCCGCGAATTCGGGTGCAATCTTAATTTTGATTCCATCTTCATCCAATCGTTCGTATATTTTCTCGCACGCGTCTTCTATTTTTTTCTGAATTGTTTTAGACTCATCCTGGTGTCGAAATGCGGCGTGCACGGCCACGCTCTCGGCTCCGCACAACCCTCCCATCTTGCATGCTAAGTATAATCGTTCGATGCTCGCTTTCATCGTTTCCGGTTTCTGCGCATTCAAATTGATATAATACGGCGCGTGCACGCTCAATCGTATTCCTGCCTTCTTCCTCGCCTCGTTCACTTCCTTCGCCTTCTCCTCACTCGTAACATACACGCTCTGCACAAACGCTAATTCCATCGCATCCAGTTCCAACTGGGGGATCATTTCGATTCCTTTCACAATTCCCTTCCCTTGTGCCGCCAATGGGATTCCACTGGGTCCAAACCATAGTTTTCGGGTCATATTCACTTAGTAAGGCCTTTTTCTTTTAATACGCGCCTCTCCTCGTCTCATCGAACAATTCTTAATCTCCTTATTTCTTTTTTCTTTCATGCCCTCCCCTTCCGTTCATTCCCCAGCGTCTCCTTTCGAGACTCGTCTGAAGAAACCTGATGCATCCATCCGCACTCGCGGTCCGGGGAGTGAATCGCTTACTCTTCACCTCGACGCGTGCTTGTCTAATGGAAAGCTCTCCGCGCTCGGCTTTTCTTCTGATGCGTCTCCGGCCTTCCGTGCCTTTTTTTCTCGCGCATGTGCTCTTTTTCTTGGAAAAACACAAGTCGAGTTGGAACAATTCGGTCTCTCGGCGGCCCACGAAGCATTATCCCCTTTTTCTCCCGAGGAAAAATCCTGGGTATTATTTTCTTGGAATGTGCTCCAAGACGTGACCTCCCGTCTCCCGTTTGACGATCCCATGTCGCGCATGATTACCAAAATCTCTCGCTTGCACGATGAATTTCCTTCCGGAAAGCTCAGTGCGGATGAAGAGGATTGAATCGGCTTTTTTTTCAATTTTTCTTTCTCTAAATATGCCCTTCTTCTTTTAGCAATCGATACGTTTTCTCGAGTGCTTGTTTGGTATCATATTGGGGTTTCCATCCCGTGGATAATGCTGCCGAAATATCGTATTCTCGGTGCTTGAACATTCTCCTCACGTGTCCCGGAATCAGAATGGATTTTTTTCCCGTGAGCATACTCTTCAATCCAAACACGTGACTAATGACCATTCCCGCCCACCGAGGAATGTTTCCCGGTCGCTTCACTCCTTGAATGTCCGCAATCATGTCCACAACTTCTCGCAGCGTATGCCCTGTTCTCTCGGCGGCAATGTACGTATTCCCTTCCATCTTCTCTTCATCTACTGCTTTCACAATGAGTCCGGCCACGTCGTCCACGTCCACCATCTGCCACTTGTTGTTTCCCTCTCCAATGAGGGGAAATCCTTTCTTGACAATTTTGAATATGCTCGCCCAGTACTTGTTAGGCCCGACCACGAGAGCGGGTCGAATAATCACGACGGGAAATACCTCTTGCATCTCACTCACGCGTCGCTCGGCTTCGGCTTTGGTTTTTTCGTACGTCGATTCGGGAAATTGTGGCGATTCTTCCTTCAGCACGCCTTGCTTTCGATCCCCAAACACGCTCACACTGCTCACGTGAATAAATTTTTTGACTCCTTCTTTTTCTGCGGCATCTAACACATTCTGCGTTCCTTCCACATTCACTTTTTGCATTTCTTCTTTTCCCGCCATCTCGTCTAAGGAGGCCGCCGTGTGAATAACAACATTCACTCCTTTCATTGCATTCGCCATCGCGCCTTTCTGCGTGATGTCAATTCCTTTCTCGCGCGAGACTTCAACTACCTGGTGTTTCTTCGGCAGCTGGGCTAAGATGGCCTTTCCAATCATTCCCGTGCTTCCCGTGAGTAGTATCTTCATACTCCATTCTTCTCCCCATTCTCTATAAAAGCCTATAAAATCGCGGGCACGAGCACTGCCACCCATTCGGGGAGCGCATACGTAAGAACGACTCCGGCAAAGAGAAAGGGTCCGAATCGAGGCAGGTCGCGATACACGGGCACGCGTCCTATTTTAGCGGTTTGTAACACCGCAATTTCTTTTGCTCCGAGCAACGCGGGCACGCTTTCTCCCCACGTTTTTCGATCTTCTTCACTTAACGCTTCCTGCGCGAGAATCTCCTCCTCTTCTAGCTCACTCACCGACACCCATTTCAAAAAATAGTGTTTCTTGATTTCTTCTTCTAATGCGTAAAAAATCATTCCGAATAACAGGGCTCCTCCCATCGTGAGGATAAAACTCTCAGGATAGTATCCGCTTCCCGCCGCGTGAAACAAAACAATTCCCACACTTAATCCCATGATTGCCGCTACTTTTTTTCGTTGAGTATTCCATTCGATCTTGACTTTTTTCTTCCACAATCCCACCGCATAATAGATCCCAAACCCCGCGCTCGCAGCAAGAGCCGCAACAATTAACACCGCGAGGGGAAAAATCATTCCATTCAGCGTGGGTTGCATAATCGCGATTCCCGCGAGAAGCTTCACGTCGCCTCCCCCAATCTTCCCAATGCGGTACGCCAAGTATCCTATTCCGTAAATGATTCCCCCAAAAATGATTCCCGTCCACTCCTGCTGCGTCACCGACCAGAGTATTCCTAATCCGATGAGCGGGTACGTAATCCAGTCGTAAATGTATCCCGTCTTGAAGTCTGTGTACGCGGCGACAAAGGATGCAATCGTATTCGCTAGAGCCGGAATCAGGGTCCACATGCACACTATTCGCCGGCGACGCTTATATATCTGAAAGTTTTGGGTGAGTCTATGCCCAGTAGAGCACGCCCTGTAAAAAAGTCCGTGGTTTCACGTCTCGCGGGAAAAATTTCGCGTGCGCGTTTTCGTACGGCGGATGCGGAAATTCGTCGCCGCGTTCGTGACTTGCAATTGGCGCGAAAACCAAACCGAAAAGATGTGTTGCTGGGTTCGGGTGTCCTGAGTACTACTTTTGCTCTGGCTTCCTCCGTAGCCGAATCCTTATCCCATAATACGTCTTTTGCATTAGGTGTGACTATGATTGGCAGCGCTACTGCATTAGGGGTGGCAGCTGGCCCTGCTGTTGAGCGTGTTGCTTCGAATCCCGGAATACGAAAGGCGACTCAGTTAGTAGGTTCCTCCTTGTCTTCTCTTGCTAAAAAAAATGCCGAACTTCGCGCGTTTTTGAATGCGCATCGTTACGTGTACGTGAATGGGAAAGGTCAGATTGTCGGAACGAACATGCCTCGCTTAATTCCGGGAGTGGGGAGAATTCGTTTGGAGTCCAAGAAGATTTTAGCTCGCGACTACTAGTTTTTTTCTCTTTTTTTTATTTTAGTTTAATCTTCTTTGGCTTTTGAAACTTCTTCATGAGTTTCTGCATTCCTTTGGGGTTTTTCAACGACTCTTCGTTTAGGTTCTTGAATTGGTTCATCATCTTTTTGAGTTGTCGATAATGCTTCAACAATTCTCTAACCTCTCCTTCGTTTTTCCCGCTCCCTGTTGCAATGCGTTGAATACGTGAACTTGTAATCGTCTCCGGATCATTCTTTTCGGTCTTCGTCATGCTATCCATGAGCGCCTTATACCCGTCCAGCTTCTCTTCTCCCACTTCTAAATCTTGTTGCGGGATCGCGTTTCCCATTCCGAGCATTTCTGCGACTTTCGATAAGGGTCCCATTTGTCGTGTCGCGGTGAGTTGGTGATAGAATGTTTGCAGCGTGAACGGTCCTTCCATCGGGTTTTGGAGTGCTCCTGCGTCGAGTTTTAACTCATCCATTTTTTCGAGCAATCCCTTTAGATCTCCATACCCCATGACGCGGGACAAGTAGCGGGCTGCGTCAAACACTTCTAAATCGTGAATGCGCTCCCCCGTTCCAATGAAGAGTACGGGTGCATTCGTCGCGCGGCACGCGCTCAACGCTCCCCCTCCTTTCGCGCTCCCGTCCATTCGCGTCAAAATAACCCCATTCACCCCTACGTTTTCGTGAAAGGCTTTCGCTTGCTTCTTCGCTTGCTGCCCTACATCCCCTCCCAACACGAGCCACGTGTGTTCAGGTTGTAATACGGCATGAATGCGCTTGACTTCCTCCACTAATTCTCCATCCAACGCACTTCTTCCTGCGGAGTCTACAATAATCGTGTGCACTCCCTTGCTCATGAGGTCGACAATTCCTTCTTTTACTACAATTGAGGCTTCTTTCTGCGTGCGGTTGGCATAGAATTGAACTCCCGGGAGTTTTTGTATGAGCTGTTCGAGTTGATCAATCGCCGCCGGTCGAAAGGTGTCGGCCGCAATGATTCCTACGCGCAATCCGCGTTTGGTATAATAGTGCGCAATCTTCGCCGCACTCGTTGTTTTTCCCGATCCAAATAATCCCACGAGTAAAATACTGTTGGGTTTTTCCGGCACGAGATTTTCTTTCCCGCCTAACACGTCTACGAGTGCATCGTACGTGAGCGCGACCACGTGTTCTTTTCGACTCAATCCTTTGGGAATGTCTTCCGACAGCGCGGCCTTTTCCAGTTGCTGACTCAAACTCAGCACGGTCTCAATATCCACGTCCGCCGAAATGAGGGCGCGTTGGAGTTCTTTCGCGAGTGCCTTGACGCTATCCCGGTCCACGACGCGTAGTTCGTTGAGTCGGTCGAATGCCTTTCGAAGATTATCTCCTAGTCCCATGCCTATCGTAGGAATAGGGGGTCGCAAAGGTTATAATTCGGCTTTTTTTCTAAAAACCATGGAAAAATAGTGGTTTGTCAAAAAACCCCGGGAAAAGGAAATCGGGTCCCTTTCAGGAACCCCAACGACTTTTTTTTGAAAAAGTCCAGGAAACCGCTATTTGAGAAAGGTCAGTGAAAATAAGGGTTGTTGAGGTCTAACAAATATCCCTATGCGTCTCGTACAGGAAGGCGATTTCCTTGTCGTGCTTCCGTAGTTTCGTGTAAATTTCTTTGTGGATTTCGTGCGAGTTCACTCGTTCCTTCTTCTCTATCCATTTTTCTATTTCTTTTGTAATCGTGTTGGCGAGTTTCTCTGCGCGTGCCGTGGGGAGTTGATTCGCGTGTGCGGCTTCGTACACCGTTGCGTATATTTTTCGCTCGTCAAAGTTTTCGGTGTGTCCGTGTCGTTTAACGACTTTTCGTGACGAGAATTTTCTTCCCTTCGAAAGGGTGCTTTTGGTTGTTTTTGTTTTCGTCGCCATGGTTCGTCACCCGAAGTTAATCGTCCCGTTGGAGATGAGGATGAGTAACCATCCCATTCCGATGAGCATGAGTCCAATGAGTAAGCGCATGTATCCCTTGTTTTCGTGCTTCCATTTCTTGAAGTGGCCAATCTTCTTTCCTAATGCTACGGCCAAGAGAATCACAATGAGAGGAGACACGAAGAGAATATTGTACAGGATCAACAACAATAACGCCGTGAAGTCAAAGTACTGAGAAAGCAACGTGATAATGGCTAAGTAAGGGGCGCCGGTGCAGGGTAATTCTACTGCGGCCACAAACGCGCCTAAGAAGATGACTCCCGGCACGCTCACATTTTCCGCGTACTTGGTAATCTTCTGTGCATACGCAGGAGGAATTTGCAGCGAGAATCCTTTTCCGTACCAAAAGAAGTCTTTCACTTCCAAGAGTCCCGCGACGATAATGAATAGTCCCACCGCGATGGAAATGTATTGGGCTACAAACAAGGGTACCACCGAGAGGAAGTACACGAGTCCTAATCCTGCCACAAAATACGTGGTGGCGACTGCTCCAATGTACAATCCCCCGAAGATCAGCATGTCTTTGGTGGATTTTTTCTTTCCTAACATGACCGTAATCATGAGGATGAGTACCCCAATCGCACACGGATTAATCGAATCGATGAGCGCCGTCACGACAACGGTAGCAAGGGTGGGTAAGTATGCTTCAACGGCCATTCAGCTCACCTCGGTTTTGGGCGGCGCGGTACGAGGCGCACACGCGGTCAATCTTTTCTTGTTCCGGTCCGAATACAATAACTAAGCAGTCTCCGGGTGGCACATTCGAGTAGGGGGCCATTTCCACACTCCAAGGGAAACTAATTTTTCGTTGCGAGTAGGTCCATTCTTTGGCTTTCTCGGGGTTGTCGACGCGGTGCAAGAATCCTTGAAGAACAGCCGGTTCTCCATTGCAATTTCCACTCGTGGGAATAGTAATGTTTCCTTTCGTGCTCGGGAACGTATACGTGTCGCGCGTGAACGATCCTCCAATGACCTCAAAGAAGTGCTTGAACGTCCCTTGCTCGACGTCTACAATCGTCCCTTCAATGTGCATGCGGTTGTCGTTATGCTCATGCACTTCCCACGTTCCCACGCGGTTGTCAATTCCTAACGGGTCAACCAAGTCGAGTTGTTCTCCACAATACCACACTTCGTAATCCGTGTGCCAGTGCACCGGTCCTCCCGTCGGGGAGACGGTGTTGATGAATACCGTGGATCCCGCGAGGAAGAGCGTGACTCCCACCGCTACAGTGGCAATGCTCCAAAACAAAAATGATTTTACTTTTTCTTTTCGGGGTTTGGTTCGAATCGCGTAGGCGACGAGTCCAAACAGCAGTATCGCTCCTAAAATAACGGCGGGGTAGGCGAGTTCTTTCAGCTGAATGGCCAACGCTATACTTTCACTGCTCATGCTTCTTCAGAAAATTTTGTGGTTTAAAAACAACGACTATTCTTTTGCGAGACTATTCCCGTATGCTCCGATAAAGAAGGCGAAAACGAGCAGTCCTACAATAAACAAAATAGGAATCCATACTTGATCGTCGTACGATTGGAGTACGTTCCCCGCGAGGGCGGTTTCGCTCTCATTATACGTCTCCGGCACGCTCACGACGTGTCCGTCTTGAATCGCCACTCCTTCATGAGCGAGTCCGTGATGATCATTTGTGTTTAACGCCACACTCACGTAGTGGTTTCCGCTCGTCAGCGTGGGAATGTGGTACCATTCTCCATACATTCGGGCTATTTTTACTCCATCTACATACAAGTGCGCATGTCCCTTTCCGTCCTGTGGGGTTCCTCCCGCGTTCTCGGGAGAAAATTCAAAGTTTTCCACATCCGCGTGCACGTTCCACCCACTCACGGGGTCGAGTTCCACATTCACTTCAATTGTAGGAATCGGAAGCACCGCGTTGACTTCCACAAGTTCGTGTCCTGTGTGCGTGGTCTCCTCTCCGGAGGTACTTTCGCTTTCTCCTTCGTGCGCGACCGCTCCGGTGGATATAATCAACACTATTATTCCAACAATTATCCATGTTGCTTTCATGGAGATATTCTTGTTTCCTTTCTATAAAAGCGTGTTTATTATGCGTGGGGAATAATTCGTTCCAAGAACGCGTCGAGGGAGAACACGGCCAAATCATCATACCCTTGTCCCGTTCCAAAAAATGCAATGGGCTTTTTCACGTTGTAGAGAATGGATAACACGCCGCCTCCCTTGCTGTCCGTGTCGAGTTTGGTAAGCACAAACCCGTCGATTCCTATTGCTTCGTCAAACGTTCGCGCTTGCGTCAGGATGGTTTGTCCCGTGTAGCTTTCTCCCACGTACAACTTGATGTGGGGTTTTACCACGCGGGTAATTTTTTTGAGTTCTTCTAACAAATTCTTATTCGTGTCCTGTCTTCCTGCCGTGTCAATAATGACGACATCCGCGCCATCCGCTTCTCCGGCTTTCACGGCATCAAATCCTACGGCCGCGGGATCTGCGCCATAATGATGTCGTACGAGTCGCACGCCCAACCTTTCCGCGTGTACGGCCAGCTGTTCAATACTTCCCGCCCTAAACGTGTCCGCGCTCGCTAACACGACGCGTTTTCCTTGCCTCGTGAGTCGGTGCGTGATTTTAGCTATCGTGGTTGTTTTTCCTGCCCCGTTTGGTCCGAGGATGAGTATGATGCACGGTTTTTGTTTTTCTACTAAGGAATCAAAATCCATTTCCGCGGGAGGAAGTATTTGGTGCATCGCTCCCCTAATTTCGTTCAGGATAACTTTCTCCGGACTATCTTTGGAAGAAATCGTCTTGTTGGAGAGTCGTTCGTTCAGCGCCTTCACGAGTGCGGTGGCGGTTTCCATTTCCACATCTGCTTCGAGGAGGGAAAATTCGAATTCTTCGAGGAAGGTTTCAATGGTTTCTTTTTTCAGGGTGAGCGTTCCCGTCACCATTCCGCTGACGCGTTGAAACACGCCCACGTTCGCTTTGATTTTTCGCTCGTCCTTTTGGTGCATCTCGGGCAGCGCGCGCGGGACTCGTTCCTCGGTGGCAATGGGTTCTTCGATTAAAATAGGTGAAGAGGTGCGTGTTTCTTCTCGCTCCTTTTCTAACGGTAAAGAAAAACTATTTTCGTCTTGCTCTTGGCTTGCCGGTTCTATTTCCGTTTTAGCGTTCTCTTGTGGCGTTTCGACCGCAACAGACTCTACAGAAATGGTCGTGTGCGCGGGTGTTTCTTTCTCTGCTCCCCCAATGACTTTTTGAGCAAATCCTGCAATCTTCTTCTTGAGGAGATCAAACATACTCCAGAAACGTCCCATCTTTTTTTATACGGGGATTTTTTTCCTCGTTTTAGCGCCCTATTTTCGCTTTTTTTTCTGTTGGTGCGCGCGGGCCATTTCTAGCATGCGTTGTAAATTCATCAGGCTCGTGTTCGTCTCTTTGAGCGTGTTCGCGAGTTGCTGGAATTCTTTTTCTAAAATATCGTTTCGTCGTTTTACTTCTTCCAAGAGCCCTGCTTTTTTCACCGGGATCATGACGTTTCCCGCGCCGCTTTGGTAGAATGTCTCGCTCTCTATTTTCCCTTGCACGTAAATTCCTCCCCCTAAAGGGATGAACCCGTTTTCAATTTTCTTTTTTCCCAACTCTTCCGCCGCGTTCTTCACTGCCGCGTTTTCAATGAGTAATCGTTCGACTCTCCGTGCTTGCTTGCTGAGTTGTCGTGCGTTTCGTCGTTCTCCCGCATACGCGGCTTTGACTCGTTGCAACGAAATGCGTTGTTCGGTTGTTTTTTCCTCTTGTGCCATTCGTTTCACCTTCGTATGTTTTTTTTACGTGCGGGGATTTAATCCTTCGTCAATGCGCGCGAGTTCGTGTCCACTCGTTCGTTCTCCCACTACCACTCCTTTTCGGTTGGCGAGGACGGAGTTTCCGATGAACGCGTCTCCGTAATTGGCTGTCGTCGTTATTCCTTTGACTTTAAACAACGCCTCGAGTGATTCCATTTCTTCCGGGTCGGTTTTGGGATGACTCAAGAATCCTCTTCCTGTGGCCACGATGCACGATCCGGCAATTTCGCTCTGCGCAACAATCTTTCTATGGAATTTGACATTCCAAAAGTCTTGGAGTCGTGCGACTTCTTCTTGCGGAATCATCGGGCTCGCTATTCCCCCGTTTTCTTGCACGCAGACCAAGTTTCCTATAGCGGTCATTTCGTGCACGCGATAAATTTCCAATCCGTGTTTCTCGAGGGCGCGAATTTCCTCATCCGTCGTCGTATACGCTACGGCTATTTTCTTTCCTAATCCTTTCGCCATGACTCCAATGAGTTGGCTCTCCGCCACCGTACAAGGAATAACGTTCACTTCTAACGCTTCGCCTATTTTCTTTTGTTCCGTGTGTGGGGTGTGGTGCGGCACGAGTGCAACGTCGTCCGTCACACTGCAAAAAATTCCAATGTAAGGGCTCCCATGCAGGGAGGCGGTTTTAATGGGCATAAATGGAAGGGCTCTACTTCGCTTTGGGCGAGTGAGCGGGAGCCTCGGAACCGGTTTCTTTCTTCTTTGCTTTTTCTGTCGCGGTTCCTTTGCTCTTCGGGGCTTTCTCCGACGTGCTCATGGTTTCCTTCACCACGGCTTCCGTCGTTGAAGCCGCTTTTACTTTGGCTTCTTTCTTAGCCGGTGCGCCTTGTTTTTCAAACGCTTTCAAATCGTTTCCTTCCGGCGTGAACACCCACACGGTGTTGTCCTTTTTCTTTAATACCACTGAAAACTTTCCTACTTTTTTTTGTTTTCCTTGTTTCCAGATGGTGTGATTCACGTCGCTCGACACGCGAATGTCATCCATGGCCGCGTGCGTGTGCTTTCGTGCAAATACTTTGATCGCGAGCAACGCTTTGTTAGCGTAGCGCGTTCGGGGGATGCGTACTAACCCGTTCATTCGAATAATGTGTTCTTTATCAGCCATTTTTCATCACCGCGTGTTCCGTCTTCCTGTTACTGTTCTCTTTTTCTTGTGCATTCGGTGCGTATTCGGATCGTGCTTTCCCACGTTTCGCTTAGTTCCTTTGACCTTGCTCGGCGTTTCCTTTCGCACTTTCTTCTTGAAGAGTTTTCCCAAATTCACGCTTCTCCAGTGTCGCTTTCCTTTCACATTGTAGATTCTCGCCCGCTTTTTCTGCATGGCGAAGGTGGGTGCGTTGGTAATGCCCGGCGTGATACGTTTTCGCGTCGTAATGGCGAACTTTTTGAATTTTCGGTCTTTGTGCGTGCTCATGGTTTTTTTCACTCTCATTTCCGCGTAATTGAAATATCTCTCTTCGGGGCGATCTGGGATAATAGTTGCTTGAGTTGCTCATCCGTCACTTTTCCTTGAATTTGTCCCTGTTGCGCTAACATCATTAACGCTTGCGCGGCTTGGAGGTATTTTTCCTCATTCACGAGCCGAACATTCGTAATGCGTTGTTTCGCTTCGGGTTCAAGGATTTTGTTCAGGAGGGCGTCCAACTGCATTTGAACCTGTTCCCTGCGTTCATCTTCGGAGGGTTGTTTTCCCTTCCTTTCCCGCAAGGCTTGTTCGCGTTGGGCGCGCCACTCGTGTTCATTCATCCCAGCTCACTTCCCTCCCTTGTCTTTCTTCTTATCATCATTTTCTACTTTTTCTTTTCCTTTCTTCTCGCTATCTCTTCCTTTCTTTCCGTCCGATTCCGTTCGGGTTCCTTTCTTGAACGTTCGAACCTTCGGCACGTAATTCTTGGCTGCTTCTTCCGCGATGCGACTCATGTCGTTCATGTATTTCTGTCCTTTCGGTGAAATCACGCGACCGCCTTTCTCATTTTTCTTAATGAGTCCGGCTTTCTCGAGTTGCTGTAATCCTAATCGAATAATCTTTCCGCCCGCTTTGTAGTGTTTGTGGGGTTTCACTCCGCGGTTCTTTCTTCCGCCGTAGTAGGTGCGTAAGCTCCCTGTTCCCACGGGTCCGTCTTTGAGGACGCGGTACAATAGGCTCGCGCAGCGAGAGTAATACCAGTCCGGGTCGCTCGGGGCTCGGTCGGCGTGAGCGCCGGTTTTAACGTACTCGGCAAATGCCGGTGACTGAACGGTGTTCTTTTCCTTCAAGTCTTTTGAAATGGCTTCCATCACGAAGCGCGTCGGAACGTCAAATACTCCCATTATTCCATCTCCTTTCGGATGCCTCTTTCGAGGCGTGTCGTTTACCGACTCAAGAATGAGTCTGTATATTCCAAAACCCCTGGAAAGGATTTATAAAGAAAAGGGCGAGCGGCCCCTGTTTTCCATTAAAGAGCCTTTCTTCCCCTTCCCTGCGTATGTTTGGGGTTATTTTCGACTTCGACGGGGTACTTGTGGACTCTATTTCCACTGTCCAGCGCATTCTTTCTCATATCGCTCCCGAGTTTGGGGTGGATCTCACTCCCGAAGAGCGCGAGGCCTGCCGCCACCACCCCGTGGAAGTCCAGGTCCGACGCTGGAATGCCCTCCGTGGCACGCATATTGACTATCGTGACGTCACCCGTCGCTATATTGAAGAAGAATCCGCCTACTTGAAAACGCACTCCATTCTTTTCCCGGGCGCGATTCCCCTACTGCGTTCCCTCAAGGAGAAATCCGTTCCTCTAGCGATTGCCACTTCCGCTCCTCGAAAACGCGTGGAGCATATCCTCTCCATTTCCAAAATCGATTCTTTTTTCGACGCCGTAGTGGCAGTGGAGGACGTCCAAAATCCTAAACCCTCTCCTGAACCTTATTTACTCGCCGCCCAAAAACTCGGCATTCCTCCCGCACGTTGCGTGGGGATTGAAGACACTCTCACAGGATTGCGTTCTATTTTTTCCGCAGGAATGAAATCGGTGGCGATTTTGAACGAGGGCCTTTCACTCGAAGCCGCAGCGAATGCGACATTGAAAGTGAATGCCCTTTCCGAACTATCCTACGCCGCTCTCTCGGAATTATTCACGTAGTCTTTTTCTTTTTTCTAAATAACAGAAACGACACCACCACTCCGTAAACGACGGGAACTACGATTGCTCCCGCCATCCACCACAAACTCGGATACTCGCTCACAAACCCCACGATGGGGAGTAAACTCATCACGCGAAATGCGTTTCCTGTTTTTTCGTGAGTTTCTTTCCACACCGCGTCGTCTGATAGCGTCCATGGGGTTCGAAACCCAATGAAATGATTCCGTTTCGTTTGCGGGAGCAGCACTCCAATTTGATATACGAGAAAGGCCATTCCCAGGAGCATCCATTTTCCAAAATTAAACGAGTTTCCTAAATTATACGCAATGAGGAGTGCAAAAACGTATACGAAAAATAATTGCATCGAAAACATGAACATCGCAAATGCGGCGTGAAACGATTCCACGTTTTTCTTCAAGGGTTCAATGATGGGAATAATTTTGTATATTCCATACATGGCGGCACTAATCAAAGGGAAAAGAATAATTCCCCAGAGTTTTTCTCCAAACCCGTCAGCTACTCCTTCAACGTTCCAATGGGTGGCAATCTCTTCCGGCAACACCGTGTACGCCCACCCTGCTATCGCGAAAGTCAACAATGCCATTCCTACTAATGCGCGTTCGTTCATTCTTTTTTTTCTCCGCTTCTTTTCTCTTTCTTCCCGTGTTTTGTTGTGCTCTCTGCGTTTATTTTTCTTCGTTTTAGCGTGGAGCATATTTTGCAGTTCGCATTCATCGTATTTCCTTTCACGCGTCGCGTGACGTTCACACCTTCAATCCAATAATTC
>CAYHJZ010000013.1:0-15735 GCA_964357115.1 uncultured archaeon
TTTTGTCGCTAATCGAGTATTCATCGCTTACCCCGCTGACACGAATACTAATTCCGGCGGGCAAGTTAGAGAATACGGCTTCTCCGTTCGCGTTGGTTATTTTTCCCCCCAACGCGTCCCCGGGTAGGTCGCTTCCTTCGAGTCGCACGGTGACACCCGCAATAGGATCTTGCGTGTCGTTTGTAACGAGTACTGTGAGTGCGGTTCCGCCACTCCCCCCGAGTACGACGACAAGTCCCCCTACTACAATGAGGAGGGCGAATAGGGCAATAGGTAGCGAAGGAATGTTTTGCGCTTCAATCGCGTCCACGACGCGGTAGACGGGGATGCCATGCTGGTCAATGAAGTCTAAGACGCGGTAGTAGTGGTCCTCCACCGCGTGATAGATTTCTTTCAGCCCCATGTGCAATCTTTCCTGATCGTAGAGAAGCCCGGTTTCTCCCTTTTTATATGTTGGGGAAATCTCACGTTATTCGGTGATTTAGGGGGAAAAAGCCCCTCTTTCCGGGGTAAAAAAGAGGACAATAGAACCCACCGCGACGATTCGATCCCAAAAAAACTTTGGAGACGTCAAACGGGAATGGGAGGCGCAATGCACGTGCACGCATTCGGGGCTCCAGGCAAAGCACACGTGCTTCCTACAAACGGACACGCGGACACATTCGAACCTTCGCATTGTTCCCCGGCCTCGACAACCCCATTTCCACAAATCGAATCCGAACACGTGCTAGTGTTGTACAAACACGTTGCCGAATTGCAGGTCGCGGTTCCGGTAGAAAATCCAAGTGCAACACAGGCAGTCTGATTCTCTCCTTCACACTGTTCTCCTGCATCAATAACCCCATTTCCACATGTGGGTTTTTCGTTATATGTTCCGGGCGCGGCGCACGCCGTTCGTTCACACAGTGCGGAGTTGGGTGCGAGGGTTCCGCCAAAAATAAACAAGTCCGTAATCCCCCCAATCGTAGCTTGATCCAAACAATAACTCACGCACGTCCCAATCGTCGTGTTCTCCGCTGCAAATGTGTCCACGATGCGCACATCGTATTCCAGCGGCGCACGCGTGTCCACTACAATGTAATCCAAATCTCTTTCAGCGAAAGACAACGTGACGTTCGTCTCGACGAGCTTCGTGCACTTCGCCTCACTCACCGCAGGACCGACGATTCCAGCGAATTGCACATACTTAGAGGTAAAATTCGAGACACGCGGTTCAATGTCAATACTATCCGTCAACAATTCGAAATCATCCGTTTCCGGCAAGTCGAGTTCCACCGTTACTTTTTGATTGATGACACCTTTCACCAGTTCGTTGAGCGCGGCCGCACGACTAATCGCATTCGCCGGATCGTAGTGTGCAATCACACTTCCTGCAGTGCACAATCCGATACTCGCGGCGAGCGAGTCACATTTGAGAGGAACGTTCGTAGGGTATTCTCCCTCTAACACACTCAGCGCAGCCGTTTCGGAGGGACAAAAATTTCCTCCTTGAATGGGAGAAATCGGCGGGTCTGGTCCCACATTCGCAGGAGAAGCAGGCGTGAAGGGTTGCGTGCGATACGCGCAGTTGTTCACTGGCACGCCGCTGCTAGAATCAATGCCATCGCACACGCCCACGCCGAGTTTTCCTAAATTGTCATGAAACGCAGGAGATAATAGTCCGGTGTTGTCGAGCGATCCCTGCGCGATTTCGTGCGCGTAGCGGAGGGCTTTGAATATGCGCAATGGAACGTAGATGCGAAACTTTCCTCGCGGAATCACCGGTTCAACGAGTTCTCTTCCTGTCGTAATGTCAAACACGTGAATAGAGGGCAACGCTTCGTAGGTTTCGTCACTAATTTGGGAGAAGTCGAGGTTCACGTAGAATGTTCCCACACACTCCACCGGAGGCGTGTCTTCTTCGCACTTCACAATTTGTAAAAAATCCGATCCTCCCGTTCCGGAAGTGGAGACTAACACTTCTTGTATCGCAGCTTTGAGTTGGGGTTCGTTTCCCCCTTCCACACTAATCGTGAATCCGGATATTTGTCGGGGTTGCGATTGCACGATCACGTGCAAGTTGGCCGCAATGCGTCCGGCAAGAATGCCTCCATTCGATCCCCCAAAAAAGAACGCAGAGAAATCGCCCTGCACTTGTTCCCAGCCCTGCGTTTGGGAGGAATACCGGTATGCATTTCCCTCGTTCTGCGTGTATTCTTCAATAGCGTTTCGAATACCATAGTTCACGACTTGCAGCGCATCGGCGCGTGTTACATCCGCGAGGCTTTGCATGCGGCTCTGCGCTTCAACTTCTAACACAACTTGATTGGAGGTGCGCTCCGCATTAATCATCGTGTTCACGAGCAATCCTGCGAGAAGAATGAGAACGAACGCGAGGAGAGCCGTGTAGAGCGTGAACCCTTTCGCCATCGTTGCCCATTTTATTTTCGCGGACGTCATGCGGGTACACTCATTTTACTTTTCATGGAGCGCACTCTAACCACGCGTCCGCGGGAACTTGTCTCTCGGGCGACACGACACCAATTTCAATCGTGTGACTCTTCCCTTCTCCGCTTCCCGGGCTCACGATGAATTGGTACGTGAGTCCTTTTTCAAACACGGCGTGTCCGCTTCGTGCGTCAATGACGCCATCTTGCGCGAGCAGGTTGATTTTGTTCTCGACTTCATCCGAGAGCGCATACTTGTAGGCGAAGAATCCTGCGACATTACCTACGCCGCCGCAGATGAGTCCCTTCGCCACTTCTTTTCGCACGTTCTTCCATTTACTAGGAGGAGCTTCGCTCGCTGTAGGAGCGGTGCTGCTCGAGGTTGTCGCAGGGGTAGAGGTTGGAGTCGCCGAAGGGGCTCCAGTGGTTGTCCCTGGAGCTACGCGTTCAACTTCTTCTAAAATTTCACCCGTGAGTTCAGGAGGGATTCTTCCTTGTTCGAGCTCCGTTCGAAAATAGTCAAGTTGAGTCATTTGCTCGTTTGCCACATCAAGTCGTTCCATTGCGACATCCAATCGCCCTTGCGCCTCTCCTAAATGTTGAAACGCGTTGGGTTGTTGGGCTCTTAATTCGTCGAGTGCGGCGTCGGCTTCCAACGATTCATCCAGTGCAATTTGAGCGCTGGTGCGCAAGTCCGCTAATTGTTGTCGTGCATTTTGTTCAGCGAGTTCAGCAGCAGGGAGTCGGGCATAGGACGCGTTTAGAGTAGTGGTTAATTCTTCTCCTTGCTCCACCAGTTGATCCGCGTAAGATAATTGTTTCACGCGCTCGATTTCGTAGGTTTGGAGTCGCGCTTCGAGTTGAGAGATTTGTGTCAACGCCTCAGGACTGGTTTGCGTGATTTGTTGAATAGCGTTCACTAAGGTGATTTGCGCGTCGCGGGCTTTCTTTAGGTTAGTAATGGCGTCCAGTTGGTAGAATCCTCTCCTCTCTTGGATGAGTTGTTGAACTTCTCCAAAGGAGGAATCGAGTTCCCCAAGCAATTGCGTAAAAATGGCTTCTCGTGCTTCGATTACTTGTAATGCTTGTCCCGTCTTCCCCACTTTTTCTCGAGAAAGAACACTAAGAGCTTCATTCAATCGTGTTTGAATAGTCGATTGGTGCCCGATGGCTTGACTTCTAAACTTGGCAACGGTGGCGTCCGAAAGTATTTCGAAGTTGTCTAATTCACTTCCCAGATTGTAGGTGCTCACTAACTCGGCCTTGGTGAAAGTATCGATGAGTGCATCGGGAGGCCCTTCTCCATATACATGGAAGACAAAGGTTTCCACTTCATCTACCAACATCTTTTCCACTTTCTTGATGAAGATGTGTTTCCCATCCCCATTCACAACGCCTTTCACGAACTTTGTCCCGGTTTCTTTGGCTACTTTGCTCAGTTCAGCTTTGTCTGCGTTCACAACAATATTCCATTCTTTCTTGAATCGATCCATTTCTTTTCGCAGTTGCTCAAACGCCGCTCCATCCACTGACACTCCGCTGTCAGTAGCAAGTGCAATCGTATCCGCCACGACGGGAGCGCCTTGTTGAAGTAGCAGAATAGATTTTTGCGTGCTCGTAATCGTTTCTTGCAGTGTCTCCCCTAGTTGGCGAGTTTGAGAAAGTGCAGCCGCAACGCCCTCTTGCGTGGCTTCCAGTTGAACGATATGCGCTTGAATGGCCGCTCGTGCTTCTACGGCTTGAGTAAGTGCATCCTGTGTTTGATTCGCGGCTTGAGTTACTTCCGTAAGCGTTGTTTGAGCGGAGGAGGCGCTGGTTCCCGCTCCCGCAATATCTTGTTCGAGTTGTCGGGCGAGCCCTTGAGCGGCGTCTCGTTGATCCTCAAGAAGGTTGACCGATTCTTCTGCAGCTTCTAACTCGGCTTTCGCAATAGCCGTGTCCTCATTGGCTAATGCTAACAATTCCGTCAACTTTTCAGAGGAATCATCGACGACTTCTTTGGCGCTGGCAGCAGTGGCAGCGATCGCTTCCGCGGGAGCCGTGCTCTTTATTTTTTGAGCGGCTTCTTCCGCCGCTCGCTTGGCATCCTCGGCTGCCTTCTTAGCGGCATCGGCTGCTTCTTTCTTTTTCTTGAGATCTTTTATTTCATCCACATTTTTCTTCACTAGGGCTTTGGCTTTCAACGCCGATCGTCCGGCTTGAACAGTAGCATGCGTGACGAGTGCTACTTCCGCCGGTTCATCTTCAATGCTTTGCCCTGGAACAACAAAGGTAGCCGCGTCCACGTAGACTCCTCCAATGAATCGCCCCCCTTCCACGGTGGCCTCGAGAGCCGAATCATCAGCTGCGTTAGAGATTGCATCCCCTTGCGTGGACAAAAATCCAACCCCTGTCGGAATTCCACAACCGAGTACGCAGTCAAACGCCGCTGCTCCGAGAGTAACTCCTGCAGTGGCAATAGCCGAGATTCCATAACACGCACCGCACGCCGCTGCGCACGATGCCGCATACGTTACAAGGGCACTTGATTGTTTTTCATCCAACTTATCTTGATACACCGGATCCTCGCTCGCGTAAATACCCTGTCCCTGATAGGAGAAGAACGCGTCGAGTATTTTTTCCCCGTCCACGACTTCTTTCGCGGCCAACTGGAGCGTCTTCTGACTTAAGTCCTCATCCCAATTCACGGTAGCGTACCAGACGCCGTTTCCTTTTTCATACGCTTGAGCGAGCGCGTCGTCCGCGTCGAGTGCACACGAACGGAGTTCAAATTCAATCGGTCCCGCTTTTGTGTCATCCAAAAGGCGTGTCGCGCTCACGCTGGCTTGAGTGCCGTTAATGAGGTGTTGGGTTCGCGCATCCGCGGTGCCGCACAACAAAACGTCTTGCGTGTAGGTCTGTTTCTGCGTGTCAAAAGGCAATAGATAGGGACTTCCATATGCTATTTTTTCTCCAGGCGTGTTTCCATTCACTCCCGTCGCGGCGTACAAGTCCAAGTTCGCGATTCCGGCCGCGGGTTCGTCTCCACTCGGCTCGAGAGAATAGGACACTTCGCTCACCACACTCGAATTCGTGGTAAGAGAGCAGCATGTGAGCGCGGATTGAAGCGTCAATCCCCCATCTCCGGAGGCAATGAGCGGGCATCCGAGGAAGGTGAATTGTCCAATGTCCTTGACTGCGTTGATACGCCACGTCTGCTGATCGGAGGTAATGCACCCGTTGATGCTCTTTCCTAAGTTTGTAATGATTTTTCCGGCTTCCACGACGGCGGCTTTGGGCACTTGTCCCTGCGTCCCGCGAATCGTGGTAATAATGCGTTTCGTCCCGTCCCCTTTCGTATTCGGATCCAGCGTCAATTCAACCACGCTTTGCGTGAGGTTTCCAATCTGGAGATCCATGCGGTTGCTCCCCGTATTTTGGAGCGCGCGTTCTTCACTTCCAAACACGGTTTCCGCCAGCCATCGTGCGGGTTCTTCCAGGGAAGGAGCGTATTGCACAATTCCGAGGAGCGTGTTTTGACTGTTGAGCGCGGTGAGGGATCGGTTTTTAGGTAAAAAGTTCGCCGCGTTCACAATCGTGTCTTGACACTCGGCGGTCTTTTGTCGTGGAGTCGTGAGGATGATTCCCACATTAATGGCGTCCGGCTGGAATTGATTACCAATTGTCTCGATGCTTCCCACAATCGTCGCGCGGTAGCGCCCGCACCCTTGAATTTCGGGTAAGAATAGTTTGTTTCCGAATGAGGTGCCGAGTCGGTCTTGAAATAAGTTAGGAGCGTCGCTCGATTCAAGTCCAGGAAGGAGTTCGGTCTGCATACTCGCGAGACGCGGATACGTTCCGTCGTGCATCACGTAACTCAGGATGCGCGGCGTGAGAGCATCGTTTTGCAAATAGAGGTCGAATGCCACGGGAGCAATGCCCATTTGTTCAAACGTACAATAGCGATTGGGCAGCGAACAATTCGCAAATACGGAGGCGTCGTTCTTCTTGGCTTGCGCGGCTTGCACGGCTTTTGCAATGTGTTGTTCGATGAGTCCCGCGATCATGTTGCTGGCTTGCTCTGCGTCACAATACGCTTGCGAGCACTCGTTCTTTTGTGCGATCACCGGAAAGCGCACAGGCATGGTTCCACCCTCACACACGGGCACTTCAACCGTGTTCGACGTGTGGCTGCTCTCGAGTTCTCCCTCCCCAAGAGCCACGTTCACGCTCACGGGATTAGATTCCACCGCTTGTTGCGAGAGAATCATGACTCCGCGTATGGTGAGGGGGAAAACGCCCTTGAATGCGTTTCCTTTACTGAGAGTCACGTTGAAGGCGCGCTCTTCATCTTTATCGAGAGTGTCGCTTCCTTCTAAGGGAGCAATGGAAAATGTGTTTCCGGAGAGGTTGCTCGGGTTCACTTGCGTGATGCGCACCGGCTCAAGACACTTATTGGAAATGTTCACGCGTTGCGTCTGGCTTCCCGTGAGAGTGGAAGAGATGAAATCAATCGGCGTCGTAAAGGTGGACACATTCAAGCAGGAAGTGCCTCCCGTTCGAATCGTCACGTCAATCGTTTTGAGCGTCACGCGCTTTCCTTCCACGCGTCCGGTGATAACCAGTTTTTGCGTCGCGGTGTGAGATTGTTGCGTCGTGCTCTCCGCAAGTATGGCAAGCGGGGGTTGTTGAGTTTGTCCCGGCAAGAGGGCAGTTTCCGCATTAAAGTAGGCGCTCTCGTAGTAGCCGTTCGCGTACGCATCATTCACCGTGTTGAGCGACTGCGCAAACGCGTTGTTGTTTTCTAGTTTCACACTCACTCCTGAAATTTTTTCTCCTTCGAGGTTGGCGCGAATGTCATAGATGGGTGCCGTCCCGATGTTCGTAATGGGAATCGCCACTCGGTCACTCGCGGGTTGCGCGTTGTGCGAGAGGAGTGATAGCACGATAGAGGGAGGAGTTTGGATGGCACGCGTGCGGTCGAAGAAACTAATGTCGAGCGGAATGGTCGCCGTGAGTCGGGCAGAGGAGAACGTGAGCGCGTAATTGGAGTAGAAGGGCTGCGTCGCCGCGCGGAAGAAGGAGTTGGTGAGCGTGTAGTCGACTTGCTTCTCTTGTCCATTCGCGAGTCGGAGTTGCGAGTCCACGGCGAGGAGCTTGACTCCATCCAATTCAAGGGCACCCTCATGCGTGGTAACTCCCGGGATGAGGAGGAGTTCTTCCCCACAATTGTTCGTGGCTTTCACGGTTACGCGTTTCGTTTCAGGATTTTGATAATTCCCTTGCGCGTTGTATCCTTGCGTATTGTACCCGCTCGTGTTGTACGTGTTCACGTTCGGATAGCCCGCGCTTCCATAGTAATTTCCAGCAGGATTCGCGGTCGTGCTTCCGCTCGCGTAGAGATTCCCATAAGGTTGGTTTTCTCCCAGCAGGGTGACGGTGATGCGTTCTCGATCAAACGTGAGGCATGAGGCGTCGAGTTGCGGGTTGTAGGTTACCGTAAGGGTTTGCGTCGCATTCACAGGAGTGTTTTGACTTACATCCCCACGCACGAGTAGCGTTCCCGACCCGGTTTTGACGCCCGTGCTTTCCACATCCCCCGTGTAGCGTGCGGTAACGGGCAAGTTCACCGTGCCGCGTGCCGGAAGAAGAGGAATCGTCCCTAATTCGAGAGTGATTTCCTTCGAGAATGTTTCAAAGGGCGTGAGTTGAGCAGTGAGATTCGTAATAGGGTAATCCGTTTGGTTAGTGACCGCAATGCTTCCCGCGGCTTCTTTTTGTCCATAAGGAATAATGATCGCTATTTTTTCGGGCAAGAGAAGTGGGTTCTCAATTCCCACGAGGAGCGAGTCTTCGAAGGATACGTGTCCGTTCGCTGAGACGCGAAGACGATACACTCCTGCGTCGAGGGGCACGTCAAACGTGTACACGCCATTAATGCCCCTTCCGAGCGTATTTTTTCCACTCACGCTGCCGGCGAATGTTCCATTGGCATTCGTCAGAGTGAGCAGCGCATCCGTAATGGGACTGTTCTCGTGATTCTTCACTGTGATAGAAAAGGGCTCGTTCGGGTTCACGTTTTGGGGAGCCGTGATGCGTAAGAGTCGGGGTTCCACCACATCAAAAACAATTTCTCGATCGAGGGCGAATTGGCTTGTACTCATACGCAGTTCCACGCGCGCGTTCCCCGTGTTTTCTCCAAAGAAGTGAATGCGCACTTTCGCGTTTGAGGTCGTGGACGCGGGAACATTCACCGTGGTGCTGGTTTCCTTTGCCCCCGTGTTAGTGAGTTTTCCAAACGTATTAATTTCGGAGTGCGTGAACACGACGGAAGGAGAGTCAGGATCCGTTTGGGCGCGAATCGTGAGATTGGTTGAAACGCTCACCACTTGCGTGTTCGTGGTTTCGTTTCCTGCATTAAGGAAGGGAATGAGTTCGATTTGCAGCGCGTAGGGTTTTCCTCGCACCGCTTCAAAATCTCCAATGGCATAGGCGCGGGCGTCTTCATCCACAATAGTAAGAATCGCACACACGCCGTTTTCACATACTACAGGGGCGGTGAACACCGGAATCGTCGCGCGTGTGGTTTGTGCGTAGAGTCCTGACTTTTGTTCCGTGAAGGAAGCGGTTCCCAATACTGTGTCCACCGGGGTTCGTTGAATCGTATTCCCTACTTGCGTAAAGGCACGGTAGTGAATATCCTGCTCCCCTGCGGGTGTTTGGCTTCGGGCGCGGAGGCGAACATCGTACGTGCGCGTCCCCACCGGATTATCGGTTGCAATTTCAATCCACTTGGAGAATGTTTCCGACGTCGCAACGCTTTGTCGATCTTTAGTTTCATTTCCCGGTGCGGGAGTCGGGCTCCACGTCTTTCCATACGTGATGCGGCTTGCGTCCCCGTTGAGTCCGATGATGCCTACAAACTGCGCATCGATGTTCGCTACCGTTTCGGGTCCGACATTGACAAATAATCCCCCTCGCGTCGCGCCATTCGGCCACGTCACATGAAAGCGCGCGAACGCATCTTCATTCGGGGAAAGTCCGGGCACGGGTTCTCCGGCGGCGTTGAACAATCCCGCATAGTTCACCAGCGGCGCGAGCCCGTTCGCGGTTGCGGTTCCGTCGAGAATCCATGAGAGTTCATTCCTTCCCGCTAGGGCGAATGTTTGCGCAAACGTTTTTCCATCCGTGGAAGTAACCGTGAGTTGCACCGTTTCGTTTGGACTCTCCGCAATAAAGGAAACGCGTCCCGTGGAAGTAGTGGTTTCTTCCAGCGTATTCCCCGCGGTGTCTTCTACGAGAATGTCTCCTTGGAAGGGTTGTCCGCTCGCGTACGCTAAATTAAACGTGATTTCTTGCAGTCCCCCGCTCAAGTCGAGCGTGACTTTAGTGAGACCGCTCACCGTGGTCTGAATGACTTCCTCGTGTTGGTCTCCTTTTTCGGCAGTAATGCGAATGATTTTTCCTACCGGAATGCGCGCGGTGAAACTTCCTGCCGCATCCGTGGTTTGCGTAGAAACGAGCGGCACGAAGACGCCGTTGAGTTCTTCATCAATGCGCACCGTCGCGTGCGTGGCAATTTTTCCCTGCGCATCATTCACAAAAACCGTGACAATGCTCGCATCCCCACTCGTGAAAGGAGAGAGGGGCAGCGTCAACGTCGTCGTTCCATCCTGCGTGAGGAGGGAATTCCATTCTACGAGTGTGCGGCTGGGAAAAAAGTTAGGGTGAAATCCGAGAACGTAGTAGGTTTTCCCCTGATGCAATCCTCCAAACAGCGCTTCTCCGGAGAAGTTGCTCGTTTGGTAATCCGCGCGCGCATACGAAGCGTCGAGGAGTTCCACATCCACTCCATCGAGCGGTTGATTTGATGTCGCGTTGCGCACATTCACTGAGAGATTCGTTCCCCCGTCTTCGAGAACGATGAGGAGTGTTTCTTCGTCGCTGCGCAGCGTTTTTCCCCCGACGAATTCATTCTCACTCGAGTAGGAGAGATAATTTTCTTTCTCCACGAGCACGCGCACCACATTTCCTTTGATTAAATTCTCCGACACGATTCCCGTAGAGGGAGTGGACTCCGCGATGAGTTCGTTCGTGAGCGCATCCTCGATGCGAATGCGCGGGCTTTCAATTGGAAGTTGGGTTTGCGCGTCCACGACTTTCACGGTGAACACGCTCGGTCCGCTGGCCGCGCCCGCTTTGGGAGTGAGTTCTTTGATTTTTACATCCCCACTCGTGATGACGACGAAGTCGTGCAGCTCTTCATAGTTGGGAGCGCGCGCCACGAGGGAAATTTCTTGATTGAGAGGAACGTTGAGCAAAAAAGTCCCGTCGCTTTCTGGATACGCCGTAATCACGCTCGTGCTTCCCGCCCAATCCGCCGTAATACTCCCGTCTTTGATCGTCGTTCCCGTTTCTCCATCAATGAGTTTAATTCTCCCCACAATCGCATCATTGTCTCCCGCCAGGAGGAGTTTGAGTTGCTCCGTGTCTCCGCTAAAAAAAGTAGATTTTTCCCCATACCCGGCTTTGGTTGCCACGATGCGAAGTTCAGATTGCGGGAATATTCCCGAAAGCATGAGCGTTTGTCCATCGGATGCAGTGCGTTCGAGGAGAAGCGTGTTCTGTTCGTCGAAAATGCGCACCGACACATTCTCGAGGGCGCGTCCCTTGTCGTCTTTGAGTGAGAGCGTGAATGACACGTCCTGCGGCTGGTTCGCGGATACGCCCACGAAGATTCCCATGACAAGTAACACGAACAACGCGGCCGTGACCGGCAGCGCCGGCACGCCTTTGCTTTCTAAAAAATCGTTATACGCCCATGGGAGACCAATTCCTTTTTCCTCGAAGAAGTCCAAGACCCCATAGTAGGCGTCTTCTGCCTTCATGTAGAAGTTTCCCATCACGTCGCTGAGGCCCATATCCCACTACCCGAACTCATCGCAGAGCCTGAGTATATATAGGTAAGGTTTTTCCCCCTTCGAGGGAGATTTTCGCTAGGGAAAGCGTCCCATTCTCGCGTAGATACGTTCTGCGTGCAACCACACCCAATACACGAGCGCAAATCCCACAATGAGAACGAGTCGAAACAACACGTCGTGCGTAAGCGTCGCGAAGGCCAACGACGTATGCTCGAGTTGCAAGAGGGTAACGACCATGCGGAAGAGGTTGAACACGTACAATACCCCTACCCCCGCGACCACTCCAAGTATTCGCGCGCGAACCGTTCGGATGGGAGTGGCAAGAATCGCACTCGCGAGGAGAATCATCTCGAGCATTCCCGAGCAGAGCGCGCTGATTTCAATTCGCTTCCCGCTCATCCAGAATTGAATACTATTTCCCGCATCACTCGTAGAAACACCCACCGAGGAAAGTAAACTCCGCACGTGCATGGTTTCTATTTCTTGCAGCGACAGTTCAAGTGGAGAAAACACAACCCACAACAGCGCGGCGAAGAGAATCCACATTCCCAGGAAGCGGGCAGCCGGAACAATTTCGTTGGTGTCGGGTAGCATTATAAAGAAGCCGGAGTTCCCCTAGTTAAAGGTGCGTTCATGAAAAAGAAATCTCTCCAAAGTAATTCGCGAAACGCGAACACGTCGACGTCTTCCTCGCGCGGAAATGGTTTTTCAGTTATTCATGTACTCTCCGAAGCCCTTTCTCGTTCACTAAATCTCAATGTCTTGGGCGTTCAAGCCATGGTGTTGGTCCTCTTACTTTTTGCCCAAATCGTCTGGACAGGTTTCATCGGATTGGGCGTGTTGCTCATAACCATTGCCTTTTTTTCCACGAGTTTTATTCCCTTGATTTTTTTTGGTATTCTTTTTGGTCTCGCCACGTGGATTTTGGGAATCATGGCCATTAATTCCTTCCTCGTGGGAGTGCATTATCACATTTCCATGCAATCCGTCACGCGCCGCGTCGTGGATTTGAACATTGCGTGGAAACTCGCCGCTGCACGGTGGAAAGACGCGTTCATCGTGAACGGGAGCATCGCCGCGATGATTCTAATTGCATTCGTGCTCTCCGCCTTGGTTGTGTCGTGGGCCAACCCTGCCGCATTATTCCCTTTAGGCGCACACGGAAGCATGTCGCAACTCGTGAATACGCTCGCACTCTCCTTTCTCGTAGTGTCCGGCGTCATGATCTTGCTCATCCCCTTCTTCATGCTCATTCACCCTACTCTCTACTTCGAAAATGTTTCCCCGGCGAAAGTGTATAGTCGAGTTTCTACTTACATGCGTGCGCACGTCGGAAAGATTTTTCTCACGGGAGTGGCAACGTGCCTCATCGCCTCCCTCGTGAGTGGAATCGCGGATGGCATTTCGTTGCTGGCACCGATGGGAGTTTCTCCCATTTTCGTGTTAGCGCACGTCGCCTTCTACACGTTTATTCAATTACTCGCCCTCGTCTTCACGCTCACGTTTGTGGTTCACGCCCAGACGATTTTGTATTTGAACGTGGGCAAGCCTAAAGCCGAGAACACGTTTGTTTCTGCCGGTGTAGTGGGAGAAACGCTCATGAAGATGACGCCGGAACCATTTCCTAAACCCGGAAGACTCCCCGTGAAATGGAAAAACCCCGCGAAACGAAAATAATCTTTCTTTTTCTTCGCTCATTTCTCGCAACTCGACCCACAACCCATTTTAAGCCCCAAAATCTTCCATAGGACATGGAACCCACACTAAATGCACAGGTGATGTAATTTGAAAATTGGCGGTTTCGAAGTTGGACCCTACGCGTTGCGCGAAGAAGGAGGAAAGAAGAACCTCATTTACGCATGTAAAGACTGTGTCTTTGGGGGCAATCTCGCGGACGATCCGCACTGTCGCTTCCACGTGTTGAGCGTGTTGCAAAAAATGGATGCCGACCTCATCGTGTTGGCGGATGTGTATGAACGCGTCTACAATGAGAAGCAAACCCACTACTGGAAAGAAGCCTCGGACTTAGTAAACGACTTTGAAGGAAAGGCGTACTGGTCGTACTCCTATTTGGGAGACGAGAAAACCGAGAATGAAGCCTCGTTTGGGGCACGTCACGATGAAGTGATGAAGATCACGCACGAAATCTTGTTGTACGATCCGATTAAGGCGTACTTGATGTGCTTGTCCGCGTTGAAACGCGAAGCAGGAAAAACAAAAGGGGGCGACGGCTCCAAAGTGTACGTACATACCCTCCAAGAAATCAAGGAGGCGTTTGAGAAAACCCCGTTCATTCAAGAAGCAAAAAATTACTTGATGCGTCTCGACGCCATTCCCGAGACGATTGATTTGTATCGTCGCTTCTTCGATGCGGAAGTCAAGCCGAGTTTCATTGGCTCGCGCCTCATGTTTGAGAATGAAATTGAAAATTTTGAATTGTTGGACGAGTATTCTGTAGGAAAGTCCACGGTGCAAATTTTTAATCATCCCAACAAAGTGGCCAAGCTCTACTTTGTGAACCCTCCCGAGTATTCTCTTTCTCCTGAGAAGTATTTCTTGTTGAGCAAAACCAAAGAAGTGGTTTCGGGGTACAACCCGGGTCGCGGCGGCTTGTCCGACATTGCGTCCTCCCGCAATTACTTCACGCGCGTCTACCAAGCGACGATTCGCGATTTAGCGAAGAAGAATAATATTGCGATTGAGAATGAGGAAATTGTAGAATTAGCCGAAGTCGTGGCCCGTTACACGGTAGGATATGGGGTTCTCGAGTTGTTGCTCTCGGACCGAAAGATCACGGATGTGTATCTGGATTCTCCTATTGGGGGAAAGCCCATTTACTTAGTTCATTCCGAGTACGGTCAGTGCACCACGAACATCTTGTACACGGAGAATGAAGCCGAAGCCTTTGTTTCGAAGATGCGCGCCATGTCGGGTCGTCCGTTTGATGAAGCGCATCCCGTATTGGATTACGATTTGCCCGGACAAGAAACGCGTGTCGCGAGTATTGGAAAACCCCTCTCTCCCGACGGGCTAGCGTTTGCGTTTCGTTTGCATAAAACCACGCCATGGACGATGGAACAGTTCATCGATAACAAGTTTTTGACTCCGCTCGCGGCAGGACTGTTATCATTTTTCATTGATGCTAAAGCCACGATGTTGGTTACGGGTTCGCGTGGTGCGGGAAAAACATCCCTGCTCTCCGCACTCATGCTAGAAATTTTGCAGAATTCGCGTATGATTGTGCAGGAAGATACACTCGAAATTCCTGTAGAATACATGCGGAGAATTGGATTTAATGTTCAACAGCTCAAAACGCGTTCCCCGATTGGAGTGAGTAAGAGTGACACCGAAGTCGCGCCCGAGGAAGCGCTGCGTACAGCATTGCGTTTAGGTGATTCCGCACTAATTTTAGGTGAAGTCCGTTCGGAGGAAGCACGCGTATTGTATGAAGCCATGCGCGTCGGTGCAGCTGGAAACACCGTATTAGGAACCATTCACGCCGACTCCGCGTACTCGGTGTGGGATCGTGTCGTGAATGATTTGAAGGTTCCCACGACGAGCTTCAAAGCCACCGACCTAGTCGTGGTGGCGCGCCCGATTCGTTTCTCAGGAAGTTTAAAGTCACACCGCCGCATGACGCAGATTACGGAGGTCAAGAAGCACTGGACGAAAGACCCGGACAAGGAAGGCGGGTTATTGGACTTGATGCTGTACGACGCGCGCACGGACGCGTTAGAGTTAATGGAAGATAATTTGAAAGAGAGCGAACTCTTCGAGCGCCCACGCCGCTTGTCGGGATTAACGCTAAATCAGATTTGGGATGACATCCGCATGCAGTCGAATGCGAAATTATTTTTAGTGGACTTGAAAAATGAGCACAAGGTTCCTGAGTTGTTGGAAGGAGAAAACACTGCCACTGCGCGTGCAAAGTTAGCCTTGATGAAGGACATTCAGATTCAGGAGCACGGTCAACCCGACTATCCGGTGTTGTTGCAAGAGTGGAAAGAATGGGTAAAGAAGAACACCCTTCGAAGCGTGTTGAAGAAGCGCGAGCAGCGAGAAAAAGAGAAGAAAAATGACAAGGAGGAGGACGCATGACTCCAAACGGTGGAAGAAAACCTGCCCAAAAAGGGACACATGAGCGCGGCATTCAACGCGCCGAACGCCGAAAACGCGTACTGGGTAAGGTTTGGCTCAAACAGAATGGAAACGTAGACATGAGCGGGTTGACCGCCAAACAAACCATTTTCAGGAGAATTCAACGACAGTTTCAGGTGGTTTCGGTGATGCACGTTGACGCACTAAAAAAGCTAAAAACAGCGCATCTAGCCAATCCCAAAACGCCTCCGCTCGAACGATTAATAGTCACCGCGTTGAGTCCTCGCCGTTTTCGCGACTTTATGCTCGAA
>CAYHJZ010000014.1:0-15620 GCA_964357115.1 uncultured archaeon
TCTCGGGATTTTTTAGATACTCCACGAATCCCTTGAAAGGGTTGAGTACTATTTTTTCGAACGGGATGCCTGCGTGGGGGTGGTGTTTCTCGGTGAAGTACCACACACCTAACACTCCCAAGAGTGCGGCGCTCACGTAGAAGGGGGCAATGATTCCGTACTGCGTAGCAATAATGGCTCCCGCGAGGGGGCCGAATACGTGTCCTATTTTTCCAATCGATAAACTCTTTCCTATTTTTTCCCCCACATTGGCGGCTTTGGTTTCGGCAATGAGATCTTCCATTTTGGCGATGCAGATGAAGATGACACTCGAATAGGATAAGGCTTCAAGCACTCGGGCGAGTACGATGAGGAGGGGGTGCGTGGACGTGGCGTAGAGTAAGAGGGCAATGATTTCGGTGAAAATTCCCGCGAGGATGAGGGGTCTTCTCCCCCAGCTATCCGAAATGTTTCCCACGATGGGGGCGGCGAAGATCATCGTGAGGGAGAACGAGGACAGGATGATTGACATCCATGCCGGGTCGTATCCTTTCTCAAGCAGGTACACGGCGAACGTGGAATCCATGAGTACAGCGCAGAACGCGTAGGCCGCATACACGAGGGTGATGCGTTTGAATGGATCCATGCTCCATGCAAGGATAGCCCATTTTTAAGGGTATTTTAATGGAAAATAGTTGGTGGCTTACTTAGGGTTTGTAAAACCCTAAATGTAGTCCCTCGGCACCAACGGCCGAAAACGTTGGGGGGAATAGTCTAACCTGGTAGGATTACGCCTTCGGGTGGCGTAGGTGAGAGTTCAAATCTCTCTTCCCCCGTTTTTCGTGCGGGGGCCACGAGGTAGGGTTATCTGCGATAACCCGTCTTTCACGGTTTTCCCCGGGCTTCATCGTAAAACGAATTTTACGATGCCCACAAAACAGCGGTTTTGCTGGTTCTCAAAAGGCCGTGTGAAGCATTATATCTGCTGATTTTCTTTATCTTTGATGCCTCGTCGTTTTGTTCCTCGACCTTGGATTTCTCCTTCCATCGCTCGTTCACTTCGATTAGCGGGAAATGGCTCCAATGGTTCTCGTGGTGGTTTTCATTCGGCACGTCTTACTTTAACCGATAAATCGAGGCGTCGTGTGTTGGTTAAGATTCCGACTCACTTGCTGACAAAAGCAGAAGTGGCGCAGCGCCGTCGTGTGATTGCTCGTTTGCGTGAGGCGGGGGTTCATCTCCCTCAAACTGATTTTGCGTTTATTCCTACTCCTCTTCATTCTAAGGGACAGTGGGTCCAGGTTTCGGCGTGGTTTCCTGCCATTGCGAAGAGTGGTCAGCGTTCTCCTTTACCGATTCGATTAGCTTTGAAGGAGCAGCGCATGGAAGCCGTTCGAGAGGCGATTAAGATTGCGAATGCGGGGTTGATCGTTTCCGAAAATTCGATTGTTCCTTTGGCGAGTAGTTCTCGTGGCGTCATTCTGGCGAATGTGGAAGAGTATTTTCTCCACGCTTCCATGAATAGACCTTCTCCCGAGGTAGTGGCGCATCATTTGATGGTTTTCATTAACTATCTGTCTCGCAACCCTACAGAAAAAGCCCGTTATCTTGCACTGGTGGCCCAACATCTTCACCATCGATATCGGCATGCTTCCCCTGTTTTCGAGAGCGAATAGTTCACCCTTTTGGGTGTGAGGTTCCTTTAGGAACCCGATTCTCTTTTTCCCGGGTTTTTGGAAACCAAGCAAACAGTGGTTTGCGGGCATCATAAACTCGGTTTATGATGAAAGCCGAATTATTCCTTCGCCATTCCGAATATTTTCTTGGCGATGAGGTATCCTCCCGCGAATACGACGACTCCAGGTAGTAAGGCGACGCCTAACACGGAGCTTCCAACCGCGGCTCCCGTCACAATAGCCGCTTCGGGTTTGTTGATGAATTGGGCGATTTTAGTGAATTGCGAGTCCACTCCTTTTGTATACGGGTTGAGTTCCACGAGTTGGACGCCGTTTCGATAAATTTTGACGACTTTGGCCTCTTCGGATGCCAGAATGGAAGTAATTCCCGGTTCGAGGGAGATGCCCTTCGCGGCCGCGTGTCGCGTCCCGTGTCCCGGGTGAACTTTTTGTTTCGTGAGGTGCGCTCCATAGGCACGAATGTATCCTTCCGGGTCAATGATAATCGCTCCGTCAATTTGTCCCAGTTTCACGAGGACTTTGTCCATTCCCTTGTCAAAAATGGAGTGTTTTTTTCCATCAAAGAAATTAGGAAAGAGGGTGTTGTACTTTTGCGTGTCTCCCACGACAAACAGGGCGCCTTCTCCGGCTTTGACAATGTCTCCCGCCATGTCGATGCAGTGTTGGTGAATTTTTTCAATAGAGGAAGGGGGGTTTTCGATGGCGTTTTCTTCCGCGTCGTGGGCGATTGTTCGTATGTTTCGGGTTCCAATGATGGAAGAAAGTATTTTGTTGGTGCGGTTCATTTGCGTTTTTGCGAGCATGCCTCGCCAACGCGTTCACACAATAAAAACATTTACGGTTTGGTTGTCGAATACAGCAACGCGCTCAGCAACCCCATCTGAACCCACATTCGATTTTGGGCTTGTTCCCAAATGATGGATTGTTTTCCGTACATTGTTTTTTCGGTGATTTCTTCTCCTTTCGTCGCGGGCAAGCAGTGCATCGCGCGCACGTTCTTAGCACACTGCGAGAGGAGGCGCTCGTTCACTTGGAGAGGTTGAAGTGCTGGGGCAATTTTTTTCTTGTCTAAGTGCATGTGCATCGATTCCCATTCGTCCGTGTACACCACATTCACGTTCTTCAAGACGTTTTTTTCCGGGAGCTGGGTGAATACGCGGATTTCGGCTCCAGTTTTTTTAGCTATTTTTTGGGCGGTGCGTAAATAGTGGGAATCTACCGGAAACATTTTGGGAGATGCCACAATAGCGTTAACCCCAAGCATCGCGCACCCTACGAGGAGGGAGTCGGTGATGTTGTCCGAGACGCCGGTGTACATTACCGTGAGGTCGCGCGTCCCGTGAAAGTGCTCGCGCATCGTGAATAAATCGGAGATGATTTGGCACGGGTGATCTTGATTGGTGAGGCCGTTAATTACGGGGTGGGGCGAGGCTTTAGCCATCGTTTCCAGGGATGCGTGTTCATACACGCGGGCCATGATCGCGTCCGTGTACTGGGTGAGCGTGTGCGCCGTATCCTTCCAGTCTTCCCCGCGTCCCATTTGAGTGGATTGTTTGTCGATAAAGACCGCGTGTCCCCCGAGGAGGTGGATTCCGGCGTCAAAGCTTGTCCGCGTGCGCGTCGAGGGTTTTTCAAAAAGCAGTGCAATCGTTTTTTGGTGCAGAAGAGGGGGGAGCGTCATTTTTCTCGCGTGCATTTCTTTGAATCGTTCCGCGAGGTGAAAAATCAAGTACATCTGGTGCGCGTTCACGTCTTCAATTTCAAGAAAGTCTTTCCCGCGGAGGGAACGCAGTTCGCGTGTTTCGAGGATGCGGGGGATTTCATCGTGCAAGGCAAGTGCCGTCTTCATGGTTCATGACCTCGGTTAGTTTTCCTGTTTTTCCAATGTAGGCTCGCTTTCCCCCTTTTTGAATGAATCGGATGCACGCCTCAATTTTGGGTTCCATGCTTCCTTTTCCAAATTCTCCTTTCTCAAGGAGTTTTCTCGCATGAGCCGGAGTCAGGCTTCTCAACGCGACCGGGTGGGGGGTTCCAAATCCCGTGTACGCAGCATCTTCATTCGTGAGAATCACCAGCGTCTCGGCTCCAAGTTCATTGGCGAGGTGTTGCGCGGCTAAGTCTTTGTCGATGACCGCTTCTACTCCCTTCCATCCTTTCTTTTCCTTTACAACGGGAATGCCCCCTCCTCCGCACGCGACCACAACAATTTTTTCTCTTAACAACGCGCGAATGGTTTCGATCTCCACAATCTTTTGAGGCTGCGGCGAGGCGACGATGCGTCGGAATCCTTTCTTGGGATCGTGCATGAATGCGTGTCCCTTCTTTTTTTCTTTCTTCATTTCCTTTTCATTCATCCATTTTCCAATCGGCTTGCTCGGGTGGCGAAACCCGGCATCTCGCGCATTGACTTCTACATGCGTGATGAGGGTGGCGGCTCGCACCCCTTTTTTTTGCGTGAGCGCGTGAATAATGAGGTGCCCAATCTCCCCTTGCGTCATAGCTACTTCCACATTCAGCGGCATGGGGGGAATATCCTTCACGGCGTGCATCTGCACTTCTAAACTGCCCACTTGCGGTCCGTTTCCATGAACAATAACGACCGGCTGTCCTTTTCGAATGAGGGGAATAATGTCCTCTACCGCGCGTTGAACATTCTTGAGCTGCTGCTCATAGTTCCCCACTTCCTTCTCCTGAATGAGGGCATTTCCTCCTAACGCAATCACGAGGGGCTTCATTCGTTCTCGTAGCGGTTTGGAATTTATATAGTAAAAGGGCGCTCTCTGAACATGCCTCACCGGTTCATTACTGAATGGCTTCGGGATAAGTCGCACCGCCGCTCACAGTCCTTGCGTCAATCCCTTCTTCCTACTTCCATTAGTCAATCTCACGCCTGGGAAGTAGCGCGTCGCTACATGGAATTTCGTCGCTCTCCTCGTTTGGGTCGAGGAGCGGTGACCAATCCCGAGTTGTTTAACACCGCACTCGACGTCTCGAATCGGGTGGCTCGTTCCGCGATGCGCGTTTTTCATTCCACTGCATTTCAGTCCTCTTTTCGCCGCCTCTCACTCAACAATCAAAAGGTCGTGAGGAATCAATATGCGGAAATTCTCCGCCGTGCGGCCGCATTGAATACATTGCGTCGTCGCACCTTCACGCAGCACGCTACCACTCCTGCGGTGTTAAACAAGGCCATGTTCCTCGCGCGTGCCCGTGAGAAAGTGTCGCGACCTTCCCGCAACGCCTTTTCCGTTGGAATGATTGACTTGGATCACTTTGGGGTGGTGAACAAAACATTTGGTCAGCGTACGGGCGATTTTGTCTTGGAACGCTTTACTCGCGTGCTGGCGGCTATGTGTAAAAGGAACGGCGGCTTCGCTGGCCGCGTAGGGGGGGAAGAGTTTCAGTTTTTCCTGCCCGTTTCCCCGGAGAGAGCCAAAGTAATCCTCGATGAACTGCGTGTCCAATTTCTGATTGACTCCAATGACCCCCAATTCAAAAGCGATCTCGTGGCGGAAGCTAAAATTCCTCAAGCTCAGGAATCTTTATCCGGTTGGTCTCCCGTTTCGTTTACTGCCGGTATCGTGGGAGGCAAGTCGCATGCTCGTTCGTTGAATATTGATTTGTTACTTCGTGGGGCAGATGAAAACATGCGCGAGGGAAAACGTGCTGGCCGTTCCGCCACTATTGAATCGGGGTGGAGGGATTAATTCATGCGCCTCGCCGTCTTATTTTCGGGGGGAAAGGATTCCGTCCTCGCCGCACACCTGGCTCAACAAGCGGGTCACGAGGTCGCGTGTTTAGTCGCCATCGAATCCAAAAATAAGGATTCGTTCATGTATCACACACCCAACATTTCCATTACGGCGTTGCAAGCCGAATCCATGAACCTCCCCCTCATTACGATTTACACCACTGGAAAAAAGGAATCCGAAGTCACGGATTTGGAAAAAGGGTTGCGCATTCTGGTTTCAAAAATGCGCCTCGAGGGTTTAGTGACGGGGGCTATTCATTCCTCGTATCAAGCGACCCGCATTCAAAAAGTCTGTCACGCCTTGCGCATCGAATGCCTCAATCCCTTATGGTTGTCTCCTCCGCTGGCGCACTGGCATGAATTGCTCGCTAAGAAGTTTGAAATCATGCTCGTGAGAGTTGCCGCCAACGGACTCGACAAGAACTGGCTGGGTCGAATCATTACGGAAAACAATCTGCATTCGCTCGCTGCGCTCTCCCATGCTCCCTACTGGGTTCACCCCGCCGGAGAAGGAGGAGAGTTCGAATCCCTGGTTCTGGATGCGCCCTTGTTTGAGAAAAAAATCCATGTGGAAAAATTCTCAGATGAATGGTCGGGGTTGCAAGGCACACGACACATTCTCAAGGCTTCTCTCGCCCCCAAAAAGCACTCTTCACTATCCCAATCCAAAAGATCTCCTCAACGAGGGAAGAAGTAATGACCCTCTATCCTTCCATTGGTATCGTCTCCTGTTCCTCCCGCGATGATGCTCTCGCGCGTCGCGAATTCGTCTGGCCGCTGCAGCGCAGCATTTCCTTTCCTTCTTCCATCATTCCGCTGAAAAAACTCTCTCTTTCTAAAGCAAAGAAATTCGATGCACTCATTTTCTCCGGCACCTCGCTCGCGGACAACGATTTCTTGTCTCACGCTAAAAATCTCTCTTGGATAACATCACTCGACATTCCCCTGATTGGAGTGTGCGCGGGCCATGAACTCTTGGGAAAAATCTTCGGAGGAAAAATAACGCATTCCGCGTCTCCTGCGATAGGGTTGCTTCCGGTTTCATTGAACGTGCGCGCCTTTCACTTGAATGGATTGAGTGGAAACTTTCCTTCAAAAATCTCCGCGTATCACTTGAATCAAAACACCGTGTCGCTTCCTAAAGGGTTTGTCTCCCTCGCGAAGTCATCTAAAAACGCCCACGAGATCACGCTTCACTCTCAAAAAAGAATTCTTTCGTTCCAATTCCATCCCGAGTTCAATCACTCTTTTTTGTTGGATTGGTCGTTGAATTCCTTATTGAGAACCGAGTAAGAGTAGCTTATTATCAAACTAAAGATTATTCCTGGTAGTTCTTGAATGCCGATTTAACTTGGTCTCCAGCGCCATTCACGTGCGCGGATATTCTCACTTCATCAAAATTAGCAATATCAATACTTCCTGTGTACACTAGTATATTATTGTAATATACTTCAAATCCCCCGGATATTTTAGCGATGCGATAGTTGTCCCACCCTCTGGACGGGGGGTCAACGTGAACAAATGCATGGGTGTCATTGCCGTTGATTCGTTCTACAATAAATAAGTTTGAATTGTAATGGGGGAATATGGTATCTCTATGTTTCTCAATAATGATTGCGTTCTGTTCATCTTTTAGAAACCAAAAACTTCCAGTACCAATACCTGCAGGGAGTGGATAGCTGGCGATATCAACAGACGCCGTGTTAGAATTCAATTTTTTCTGAAGCTGTCCAAAACTCTGCCACCCGCTTTGAGTGCCGGTTCCTTCGATAGTGACAATATTTGTTTTTTCCCATGTTGCTGTTATTCCATTCGCTTGGGTTATTTTCCAAGTTTGTCCATCCCATTCAAATATGGGTCTATGAAGTTGTTGAGTTGGCGCTGTACTTTGTGCTTCGACGTATTGACTTGAAGTAAAGAAAAGTCCAAAAACGAGAATAAGCCCAAATCCGAATAATTTCGATTTTTGAATATTTATTGAAACAATATCCTTTGAAAGAATTTTCGGGTGCTTCATTCTTCATTAACATTTTCCTTGCTTTTAATGTTTCCTAACATACATTTCCCTCTTTCGCGGGATACGTCACGTAGATGAATCCCGGCTCTCCTCTCGTCTCGTCGTAGGACGCGCCTCCCGACACGGGGTATTTCTTCCAGGCGTTGAGGCATTCAAACGTAAAATTGCACCCCGTGCATGTTTTTTGTCTCCGGCAGACGTTATCAAACGCATCGAAGAAGGGTGCGTGGGCATCCGAAAGGTTGGGTTGGCAGAGCGAGGCCAGAATTCCCGTCGCGTGAAGCGTGTGCGTCGTTTCAGAGAATCCCGCGTCCTCGGCTTCCGCACGGAGGGTGAGCATATAGTCTCCCGCACGCGGGATGAGAATAGTGTGAAGGAATGCTTCTGTGTCTCCGGGGGAAATCGCGGAAAGCATTTGTTCCTCATTCAAAATATTTGCCCATTCCTCTTTTCCATTCACGATTTGTTTTTCCGCCACCGTTGCAACGACTCGAATGGGCGTCGTGAGTTGTTTTCCCGTGTTGAGAAGAGTAGCACGAACCTCCCATTCGTTCGTTTCATTCAGATTAATAGTCTCTGGAACTATCACCGCATCAAGTGCCAGTTGCGCGGGAACATCTCCAAAATAGACTTGACACACGTGCAATCCTGTGATATTTTCGCACCGCGCGCTCACGTGAGTTTGAAAAATCGTGTTGGCTTTCATCCGATCATTCGTCACCGACAAGGGGAGCGCACACGTCTCCGTCACCGAGTCGCAGCAGTTTTCTCCGCTGCAAGAAAAGGCCACTGTACGCGTGGGTTCGTCGAGGTTTCGTGCATAAAGCGTTTCTCCCGTCGTCGTTTTCACGTTCAACGAGTGCGCCACTCCTAACTCGGCTTGGGCTTCCAATAACACCGTCTCTGCTCGCGTGGAAAGAGGAGTATTCGTCTCGAAGAGGGAGGCAAAATTTCCAAAAATGAGTCCAATTAAGGCAACGGCCACAATCGCCGCAATGAGAAGATTATACACGTTCATCGCTTGAACCCCCAGTGGTATTGGAGCATGAGCAATCGTTTGAGGACGTACGCTACGAGGATTCCGAATGCGGTAATCGTGATGAGTTCATCCCAGTTTCCCGTGCGCAAAAAATACAAGCGTTGCTTGATGACAAATTCGTCGAGCGCGACGATGAATACAATAACCAGTCCGAGCGCGATGAGGAAGAGCGCGATGCGGATGAATTGTTCGAGGATTCGAATGAGGTTCGCTCTCATCGGTTTTCCACCTTTACTTTTTTCTGGTTCTCGTACATTTGGATGATCTCTTTCACCGTGGTGGCCTGCTCGGCCTCTTTATCGTTTCGTAGTTTAAGAATCCGCGGAAACCGAAGCGCATACCCCGTAGGATTCTTCTCCGTCTTTCCTGCCGTGTGCATCGGGCTCTGCGTAATCTCATCCGCGCGCACTTCTACGACGAAGACGGGCTTCACCCAATAATGCGGAGTAATCGTACTATCCACCCGCGCCGGCCGGTGATCCACTTGGTGTTTAGAGAGGAGCGTGTGCAAGTCTCCCAGCATTTGTTCCGAAAACCCGGTTCCGATTCGCGTGACGGATTTGAATTCATCCGTCTTTTCGTCATACACAGCCGCGAGCAATCCCCCTAATCCAAATGCGGTTCGCTTTCCTTTTCCTTTGTAGTAGCCAATAATCACCAAGTCCACGGAATCTTGCAGCTCTCCTTTGTACGAGCGTTTGAGCTTGATCCACGCATACTTTCGTGCTCCCGCAATGTAGGGTGCGTTCATGTCCTTGCACATGATTCCTTCCATTCCTTCCGCAACGTTTTCGGCGAAGTACGCGTCGATGTCTTCCGCCTTGTCGGTGACCAATGCGCGCGTTTGTTCAATCGTGTCTCCCTTCGTGATGATTTTTCCTAACTTTTCTCTTCGTTCGTGAAAGGGCAAGGGCATGATGTTTTTTCCATTGATGCTCATCGCATCAAATAAAAATAATTTGAGCGGCAATTCTTTGGCTTTCTCATCAATGTCGTATTTTCTCTTGCGTTGAATCGTAATTTGGAAGGGGAAGAATTCATTCGTTTCTTCATTCACGGCGAGCGCTTCTCCCTCCACGATGCACTCATCCACGTTCAATTGCTTTTGTGCCGCTTCCACGATTTCGGGGAACATATCCGACATGCTCTCCATGTTTCGCGAGAAAATCCACACTTTTTTTCCTTTTTTGTGAACCTGTAATCGAAACCCGTCATACTTGGATTCGACGACGCATTTTCCTAGCTTTTCAATCACGTCTTTCGAGAAAGGGAGTCGTTCCGCGAGCGTAGGTCGGATGGGCACGCCCGGCTGAATGTCAATTTTTTCCAGCCCATCCACTCCCTCCTTCGTAATGATTTTGGCGACCTCTCCTAAGTCCGAGTGAATGTTGTATTTGGCCTCAATGGCTTCGCGTAGTTTGAGTCGTACTTTCCGTTCGATTTCTTTTTCGCTTTTTTTGGATTCGTTTTCCTCAATTTCTTCAACGAGCTTCTTGTTTTTTTTCCTGAACTCGTTCAAGTGGACTTGCGCGAGCGCGTCCATAATCGTAGGGTCTCCGGCTCCTAAACGCAAGGCTCCGAGCGCGAACCGTGTGACGAATTTTCCTTCAATTGGGGAGGCAGCATTAACAAGTTCGGCGAGGAGGCGAATCTTCATCTCTTGCGTCCCTTCTCCCGTTTGTCCGGCGAGTTTGAGAAAGTTCTCGTGAACCTTTTTCACAGAAAGGGTTTGCTTGACGAGCGATTGTTGGGTTTTCTTTTGTAATAATTCAAATGCCGATTCTCCTAAATCTCCTGTTTTCTTGAATCGTTTTTCGACTTCTTCTTTACTATATCCCGTGGCCTTTCCAATCGCTTGAATGACGAATTTTTCTCCTAATCCGGTTTCAATACTCTGGTACGCGGGCGCGAGTCTTCCTTGGAGGAGATACACGACGTTTGCCATGTCTTCCGCGGGAGTTTTTTCAAAGAGCGCGGCGAGCAGATCCGTCATTTCGACGCGTTTGCGTGTTTTTTCTATTTCGTCAAAAGCTTCGGCGACGCGGTGAAAGTCCATGAGAAAGAAACGGTTGGGTTCCTTTTAATCATTCAGGAGGCGTCTTTCCCTTACTATCTTTAGATAGCTAGCCGAATACGCGTTCTAACGTCGTGCGGATGGGGGATCGTCGTTCTCTCACGATGAGTCCGTGGCGCGAGGCGAATTGTCGGGCGTGCGCGGAGATGGGAGCGTCGAGCTCAATTTCTCTGAGCAAGTGAGGAATCGTCTGGCTGGCTTCCGTGTGTCGGACTTCAATACCCTTGTCTTTCAATTCTCCAATCGCTTCCCAGTGTTCAATGAGCGCTTGCTCGGGAATTTCTTCCATGAGCATCGCGGGATAGTGCATTTGTTTCGTGTGAATAACCGCTTTGGGGAACAACACCATTCGTTTGATGGATCGTACCGCGCGCTTGGCTCGGTAGTATCGTTCTCTTCGTTCCGTGTTTTCCTCGTCTCGTGCTTCTTGGGCGAGTCGTCGAATCGTGGCGCTGTTGCTTCGCGTCACGTGCGCGACTTTTCGCGTAGTGGAGGAACGTCGGGTGGTTTTCTTTTTCGCGCTGCGCGCTTTCTTTCGTGCCATGCTCTAGGGAAAATTTTGTGGTTTAAAAAGGAAACTCATTCCCTCTTTTCTTTTGGCAAAAAGCGATTTAATTGCGGTGGCAAATTGTTCCGTGCAATGTCCATCAGTTCATTCCTTTGGGAGGTGTGATCTCCCATACTGTGGATGGTATCTATTATTTCTTTCATGATCCTCCAGTTTTGTATTTCACGCGGTATCTTTTCCTCTTTAGCACTCTTTTTAGACAGCACCAGGTTGTCAATATCAATTACGACTATTTGACCTTGGGGCGTCACGTGAAAGCAGTCAATAGAGAACCAGACGCCTGCACGAGCTAACTTGCATGCTTCCATTAGTATATTTTTTTTGTGATCCCAGGTAAGATTTCTGTCAAAGAAGGACAATAGTCGTGTTCCTTTTGCATTTCCATAGAGTGGCGTGATCTGCACCCATTCTCCTTTTGGTTTTTCTCGGGTGGGTATTTTTACAAATCCTATTTTTGCAACATTTACTCCTGCACGATGAAGGGTTCTTATCATGCGACGGTATTCGTTTACTTTGTCTGTAGAAGGGGGATAGACGAATCTCTTAATGGCTACGCGTCGCGTTTTTCCATTCTTGAATGTAACCCTTCCCGTTTCAACGTGTCCATGAAATCCCTTGCCCAAAAATGTTTCATTGGATCTAACTTTCCTCACGTCTCGAGGCCCTTTCCACCCTTTAGGAACAACGCGTGGCATTTACCTTTTCCTCCGGTGTCTTTTTCTCCATGCTTTTCTCAAGTCTTCCAGTCCCGTTCCGAGTGCTTTTGTTTTATTCACCATGTCCTCTGGGTAGAAGTTTCCCGAGAGACTAAGCTGAGGAATTCGTTGAATTCTGCCCACAAATCGTGTATGGATTCTCGGTTGTATTGCCTGCTCTACTGCTCGTTGGGCTTCGTTTACGCACAATCCATAATACTCTCCAAACGCTCTTCCTGAAATATTTTTTCCGACTCGCATATTTCTTTCTTCTAATTCTCTTAGTAACTTTTCGGGGGATGAGATTTCCCCTTCCACGTGAAAAAATCGTTCACCCATGACTTTTTCAGCGTGTTCGCGTAGTCGTTTGCTTTGCTGATCTACCCAGGCTCGCACCGCAATTTTTCTATGATTGATGCTGCTTTCGTTTTTGGGATCGCTCTTCACGGTTACTCTCCACCCCTCCTCTTTGGAGTAGTAGGGCGCTACCGATTCATTTCCGCGCGAGGTGAATGTGTTGGAGACAAATACTACCACCGTGTGCGGGTCGTGTGCCGCGGCATTGATTTCTTTTCCCCATCGTCCGAGTAAGAATCGAATATTCTTCCGTGTTTGGGGATCGCGATGAATAAGGCTCCAGTGTGTGAGTCCGGCAAAAAAGAGGGGATGAACGATCACGACAATGTTCTGGATTTCCGTGGATTCTCCCTTAATGGGGTCTGTCATGATTCTGGTATTCGTTTCGTCAATAAAAACAAATAGCGGGAGAGCCCGGATTTGAACCGGGGTCGCCACCACCCCAAGGTGGTATACTACCAGGCTATACTACTCCCCCACTTGAAATAATCGGGTGAAAGACCAATTATAAAGGGTTGCTCCTGCCCTTTTTTTTGTAGGGTGTAGTCGCAGATTATTAACCATTTCTCCTCACTCTAAATGGTATGTCGAGCGTCAAAGTCCCTAAACTCGTCGGGGTCACGGTCAAGAAATCCGAGGACTTTTCCGAGTGGTACAATCAGGTCGTCCTCAAGGCCGAGTTAGCGGATTATTCCCCCGTGCACGGGTTCATGGTCATTCGTCCGCACGGCATGATGCTCTGGGAAGGAATCACCGCGTTTTTGGACGCACGAATTAAGGCGCGCGGCGTCGAGAATGCGTATTTTCCTTTGTTGATTCCCGAGTCTTTCTTCAAGAAGGAGCAAGCCCACGCCGAAGGATTTGCTCCCGAAGTCGCGTGGTTAGAAAAGGAAGAAAAGTCGGAGGAACGCTTAGCCATTCGTCCGACGAGCGAGACGATCATGTACGACATGTATTCCAAGTGGATCCGCTCGCACCGCGATCTCCCTTTGCGTGTGAATCAGTGGGCGAACGTCGTGCGTTGGGAAATTAAGATGACCAAGCTCTTTTTGCGCACGCGCGAGTTTTTGTGGCAGGAAGGACATTGTGTGTACGCGACGCATGAAGAAGAATTAGAGGAAACTCTCGCTTTTTTGCATGAGTATGAAAAAGTCTATCATGATTTGCTCGCGATTCCGGTGATTGCAGGGAAGAAAACTCTCGCGGAGAAGTTTGCGGGTTCCAATGACACCTTTACGTTAGAAGCGTGGATGCCGGACGGAAAAGCCCTGCAGGGGTGCACTTCGCACGATTTAGGACAAAACTTTTCCAAAGCCTTCAACATTACTTTTACAGGTGAAGACGAGAAAATCCACCACCCTTGGCAGAATTCGTGGGGCTTATCCACCCGTGTCATTGGCGCGATGATCATGGTTCACAGCGACGACAAAGGACTCGTTCTCCCTCCGCGATTGGCACGAAACAAAGTTGTGATTGTTCCCATCATTTTTGCCGACTCCAAGGATACTGTTTTAGCCGCCGCTAAAAAAATAGCGAACGAATTGAAATCGTTCGGCGCGCGCGTCGATGATCGCGACACATATTCCGCGGGATGGAAATTTAATGAGTGGGAACTCAAAGGTATTCCCTTGCGTATCGAGCTCGGTCCGCGTGACGTGGGACAGAATCAGTGCGTGTTGGTTCGTCGCGACACGGGAGAAAAGAAGATTGTTTCTCTTGCAGGAATCGAAAAGGTAGTAGAGCACGAGCTCGAAGCCATGCACCATGCCCTCTTCGCGAAGGCCAAGAAACACCTGGATGATTCCTTGATTACGGTTCAAACCATGAAGGAATTCGAGTCCGCGTTAGAGAATCGAAAAATCATTCGCATGCTCTTCTGCGGCACCCCTGCGTGTGAAGCCGAAATTAAGCAAAAAACCACCGCTACGACGCGCTGCATTCCGTTGAATGAGAAACCCGTGAAGGGCGGCGTGTGCGTGCAGTGTGGAAAAGAAGCCTCGTTGCACACCCTCTTCTCTAAGGGATATTAATTTTCTCGATATTAAAAAAACGTTTGGGGTTCCTGAAAGGAATCCGATCAAGGGTTTCGTTCCTTGATCCCGAGGTAGGGTTATCTGGCGATAACCCGTCTTTTTCCTCAAAAGTTTTTCCAAGGTTTCTAGAAATAAGTCATTCCAATTTCTATTAGTATGGGGTTCCTGCAAGGGACCCGATTTCATTTTCCCCGGGCTTTTAGCAAAAGGCCGAATTATAGTTTTTTCTCCCACACTTCGGCGGGTTTTCTATCAATGGTTCGGTCGTGTTTTCGAATAAACGCGTACCCGTTTTTCTCATACATTTTTTTGGCGTTTTCGTTTATTTCTCCTACAAAGAGACAAATTTTTTTCATTCCTTTTTCTCGCGCCTTCTCTTCCCCTGCCAGCAAGAGTTTCGTCCCGTGTCCCCTTCGTTTGAATTCGGGTAACACGCAAATTCCATTCAGTCGGACGATCCCTTTCTTTGCGTGAATGATTTCCCATTCCGCGTATCCCGCGAACGCATTTTTTTCGGTGCTTTTTTGGTAAAAATATTGAGGAGACTTCATTCGTTGAAGTATATCATCTTCGCTCATCTCGGTGTAGGCAAAGTACTCCTCGATGAGCTCCATTATTTTGGGAAGGTCTTTCTTCTCTATGTTTCGAATGGTCATTTTTTATTCTGAATAATCTTTGGGTTTTTCAATCCGTCGCTGTCGGCGGCCATAAATCCTTTCATCTGGTGAATTCGTTTAAGCGTTTGGATCCCTTCGGCCGTTAGTCCATAGAGGCTCATGTTTTTCTCTCCCGGATTGAGTCGTTTTACGAGTTTTTTTCGCGTTAGTTCGGAGATGGCCTGCGACACCGTGGGTCGGTGCGAGTTGAGCCTCTTCGCTAAATCGGTGGGGTTGTTGGGCGTAATCAGCGCTTCCAAAATCTGCGTACGCAGTCGTCCTCTCCGTACGAATGAAACCTCTTCCCACATGTCCAAAGGCGTTTTTTCATCGTTAAAAGTCGGCGTTAGAAAGAGCGTAGGATTTTAAACAAAGTCGACGGTGAAGGGTAGTGTGGAGGGGTTGGTCAAAAGTCGTTGCACTTTTGTCTGGCAAAATTATGACTAGTACGATTATTCGAATTATTTGGTTTGTTTTTGTGGGTTGGTGGGTATCGGTATTCATCTGGCTCCCGCTTGCCTTTGTCGCGTGTATCACCATCATCGGATTGCCGGTAGGGTTGTGGATGTTTGGAAAGACATGGAAAATTGCCACGTTGGCGGAAGACCCTGGAAAAATTCTTGCGGGCGTTTCGCAACAAGTCCAACAAGTCACCGTGGTGAATAACATTCCTTCCGAATCGCGTGGGAAAGAATCTCCTCTCTCTTTGTTGAAGCGAAAGTACGCGGATGGAGATATTACCAAAGAAGATCGG
>CAYHJZ010000015.1:0-15359 GCA_964357115.1 uncultured archaeon
CACCGCGCCAGCGCGAGTCGAAGTCACTTTATTGAGGGAGAAATAGAGGCATCGGCAGAAATGAACCACTATCGACAAGAACGTAGCAACGGATGGAGAGGAATATTGAGATGGTTAACCGCGCCACCGCATGCACAAGAGCGAGTTAGAGCGATTAGAAAAAATAAGAAAAAATGAATAGAAAAATAGTTTTAGAAAAACAAACAATATGTTGATTTTCAATGAATGACCGCACAACAGAGTTATAAAAGCAAAAAAGAGTGTTCCCTCATGTGGAATCCTGTCCGCTCAAGTTTATTACGCCTTCAAAAGCAACGTGCGCATATTCTTCGAAATATGAGTGCATTGGAACAGCTGCAGGGGGAAGAATACACAGCAAAGAAGAAATACGGCAAAGCGCAACAGAGAGCACGAAGAGTGGAATTAGATAACGAATTTAGCGAGCAAGGAGCCGCGGGTTTCAAAAATATTCCAAATGTCGCGCGATATGCAACCGAAAGACAAGATCAAGGACACGAATTCCTGCGTATTGTTGACGCACAAATTCGTCGTCGAGAAAAAATTCTTGAGTTCATGACCAAAACCGCTCGCTTATTTCGACGAAGACGATCGAAAAAATAAGATAAGAAACAACCCACTCATTTTTGTGTAGCAGTCAATCGAGTGTACGCCAGCAGCCCCATCACTACTAACGTGCCAGCGAATAGTGCCCATTGGAAGAATTGTTCTTTAGTAGAAGTAGCTAAACTGGGTCCGAGCGCGAACACGGGAACGAGTCCATGCGTAGGAGAAACACTCGCCAAAGTGCTGATGAGGGTGGTCGCGAGGAGAATGCTTCCCGCAATTACAATGATTTTTTCTTCCGGAAAAAAATCAACCATTTTTATGTTTTTTTTAGTCGTTTTTGTTGTGTCGTCGTCATTCATGGGACAACGAAGAAAATGCAGTAGTTTTATTAATCGACTCCATTGCAAACGCATTTTTGATTTCAGGCAATGCGCGCGTGATTTTGGATAAGAATAATACTTGCTCGCGCAGCGCACGACGTAACAAGGAAGTGGATTGCGTGGCTTGGGCGTTTAGAATTAGTTTTTGCACGCGTTCGCGTTGCGCGAGCATGCGTGCGCGTTCTCTTGCGGGACTGGCAACCATCGCGTCAAGAAAGCGTTGCTTGATTCGATTCTCTCCCTCGGCGAAAAGCCCCTCCCAAGTTACTTCGTCGTTCATGCGTGTTCTCTCGTATCACTACTACGGCGTCGCGCCTAAAAAAACCCTGCGAATTATTTGATTTGCACGGCTAAATCGAGTTGTCGCGTCACGGATTGAATGATGTCGTGCGCGTTCTTCGAGTCTTTCGGATGCTCGTGCACCACGAGGGAAACAGGAATGGTTTCGTCGTCCGTAGCAGCTTTGGAAAAAATGTCGTAGTAGAGTTTTTTCTGTTGTCCGGCCGCAATATTTCCAATGTGCTTGTAGTCGCGCATCTTGGCACCAGCGCGTTCTAATGAGAGGGATCGTCCGACTTCCACTTCAATGGAAAAGGATCGTTCCGCTTCCGCGTTGTTTTTTACGTCCACGGTTAGTTGAACCGGCTCGCGTCGCGTTAACACGAGTCTAAATGGATAGAATTCCGTTCGAATGTGCACCATGTGATTTTTCCCCCTAAAACACCCTTGATTTCTAAGCACATAATAAGCAATTCACCTATTTAATGCATGAAGCCCTGGAGAGAAATATTAGCGAAAAACAAGGCCACCCCACCCTATTTTTAAACTCCAAAACTTTCTTTCCGAAACTAAAACTATTTTGTAGAGGCCGTTATGTCGAAGATTCGTTTGCCGGAAGCCGATTTAGTGAGAAGAACATTCGTAGTCAAAGAAGCCGATTTACCCCCGCAGGTGCGGATGACGAAACGCAGCCTCCTCCGATGGTTCGCCCTTTCCACGGGATGGATCTCCGAACAAGAGTCTCGACAAACCATTCTCGACGTGCTCGATGCCCTACTGCATTTTCACTTATCCAAGAAAGCCGCGCCGAGCATTGAAGACATCACGGTATACATCAAAGAGAAAACAGGAGAACCGATTTCAGAAAAATTACTCCGATACCACTTGAAGCGATTAACCGATTCCCATTTTTTAATTCGAGATAAACAGCACTATCGTTTCAACCCCGCGCCGCATGGAGAACCCAACGACGTGGTCGCGAGTTACAACTATTGGATCACGCAGAACATTCACAAAAGTACGCAGACGATTGAAAACGCATTATCCGATTTGACGAAGACGTATTTGTAGAACTAGGATTTTTTCCTTCGTCGGAATCGCGCCCAGCGGTCGTGCTTACTGGGTTCAGAAGGAAATTGTTTTTTTGGTTTTGAAGAAGAAGCACCCGTGTCTTCTCGAGGTTTGTTTTTAGCAGGAGGGTTTTCAGGGTGATCGAGCAAGCGAGCCTGTTCTTCTGCTTCTCGAGCATTGAATCCCTGTTCAATAAAAGCATTAACACGGGCAGCATGACGTTGCTCATACCTTGTCAAGTAAGTGCGACGCTGTTCCAGGCGTTTTTGTATTTTTTTCTGGATAGAAGAGACTGCCCAAGGAAAAAGCCATTGATGCGCCGCACGCACCACACGACGCGCTCGTTTGAAGGGCATTCCTTACACCTGCTCCGCCCATTCGCGGGTTTTTCCAAATAGATAATATTTTTTCTGCGCGAGTTCGTTGACGCGAGAGGCACCTACTAAGAACATGCCCGCGCGGAATTCTTTTTTTAGTCCTAAAATGTGCGCTTCCACACCGTTAGCCCCTTTCTTCTGCGCGTGAATCAACGGGATTGCAGCAGCGGCGAGCGAGCACCCCAACACCATACTCTTCAGGATGTCTTGTCCACTCCGCACGCCCCCACTCCCCACAATGGGCTTCTTCGTGTGTTGAACCGCGCCCATAATGGCCGGCACCGTAGGAATGCCCACGTTCCAAAACGCTTCCCCCAACGCACGATTGTTCATGCTGCCACGCTTGCTTTCTACTGCCGTCCAACTCGTTCCGCCGGCACCCGCTACATCAATGGCGGCCACGCGGGTTTTGTTCAATAATTTAACCACGCTCGGAGACAATCCACTTCCCACTTCCTTCACAATCACAGGTTGTTCCAACTCGCTCGCCACGCGTTGAATTTCAGCCAATCCGTTAGCAAAATGCGGCGTTCCTTCTTCCTGCACGATTTCTTGTGCCGCATTCGAGTGAATAATAAGTGCATCGCATTGCAAGTCGTTCACGAGTTTTTGTATCTTTGAAGTGGAATAGTGTCGGAGTTGCGACACCCCCAAATTGCAAGCTAAAAAAATGTGCGGGGCGTATTTTCGCACGTCAAACGAACTGAATGTTTCGGGCTTTTCAATGGCCGCGCGCGTGCTTCCTAACCCCATTCCGATTCCCGTGGCTTCACACGCAGTGGCAATGTCTCGATTAATATTCATTAATGTAGCATGCCCTCCCGTCATCGAGGAGACCATGAAGGGAAAAGAGAAATCGTGTTTTAGAAACGTCGTTTTTGTGCTAATTTTTTCGGCGTCAATTTCAGGAAGCGACACGTACTCGATTTCCATTTCACTAAAACCCGTCGTCTGGGTGGAGAACTGCACGTCGTGCTTCAGCGTAATGTCCTTGTGCTCCACCTTCCGATTTAGGAGAGAAGAGTCCGTTTTGTTTCGCTGTTTCATATCGGACTCACTCGAATGGGCTATTTAATGTTGCATCATTGCGGAAGGTTGGCCGCGTCAATAATTCCACAAAAGCTATCCGCTTTCAGCGACGCTCCCCCCACGAGACACCCGTCAATGTCGCTCTGAATGAGGAAGGTTTTCGCATTCTCGGGCTTGACACTCCCCCCATACAAGACGAGCATGCGCTTCGCCGCGTCTTCGCCAAACGTCTCTTTCACGACGTTTCGAATGAACGCGTGGATTTTGTTCGCGTCGTGCGGCGTAGCGGGTTGTCCCAAGTTGTCTTTACTCGTTGAGATTGCCCACACGGGTTCGTAGGCGAGCATCACGCGCGCGATTTGTTCGCGAGAAATGCCGGCCATTCCACCCTTGAGTTGTGCACTCAGCACGGTTTCGGTTTGTCCGTCTTTTTTTTGTTGAGCGGTTTCTCCGACGCATAAAATAGGTGTCATGTTGTTTCGCAACGCGGCCAATACTTTAGCGTTAATGATGCGATCCGGCTCGTGATAATTTTGTCGTCTTTCCGAGTGACCAATAATACAATACTGCGCTCCCGTTCCTGCAATCATGGTGGCCGAGACGTCTCCCGTGAAGGCGCCGTTGGCCTCGTAGTGGCAGTCTTGGGCACCCAATTTGACTTCGCTTTCGCGTAACACGTGAGAAATTTCCGTCAAGTGTGTGTGAGGCGGGCACACGATGACTTTCACATTCGTCCCCGCGACATGGAGTTGCGCGTATTTGTGTACGTCTTCCGCGAGCTTTCTCCCTTCGGAGATGCTCAAGTTCATTTTCCAGTTTCCAGCCACTATTTTCGATCGTCCCATACCCATCCCTCCCTACAATAATCCCAACCTATTCGATTAACATTATTCAACAATACCCAGGTTCTTTAATTTTTGGTTAGTGGCTCACGTGAACGTGCGCAGTCCCATACTTCTTTTCCACGTACGCTTGAACCATTTTCTTGAAGTCGTCTTTCATTGTGGGTCCTTGTAAGGTTTTCACGAGTTTTCCATCCTCAAACACAGGAGCGGCGGGATTTTCCCCACTTCCGGGAAGGGAAATGCCAATATTCGCGTCTTTAGCTTCGCCGGGGCCATTCACGATGCACCCCATCACGGCCACGTGCATGCTTTCGACTCCCGCGTACCCTTGATTTTTCCACTGGGGCATTTGGTGGGCTAAGTATTCCGTCACTTCTTTGGCGAGTTCTTGAAATGTGACACTCGTCGTGCGTCCGCATCCTGGACATGCGGTGACTTGCGGCAAGAAGAATCGCAGACCCAGGGATTGCAATACTTGCTGCGCAATACGCACTTCGCGCGAACGCGGCGCCCCAGGTTCCGGCGTGAGCGAGACGCGGATCGTGTCGCCGATTCCTTGGTTTAACAACAGACTCAACGCGGACGTGGAGGCAATGATTCCTTTGTCTCCCATTCCAGCTTCGGTTAATCCTAAGTGCAAGGGTTGTTCCGTCAGGCGGGCGAGTTTGGAGTAGCAGTATACCATTTCCTGCACCCCGCTCATTTTAGTCGAAATCACAATTTGGTCTTTACGCATGCCGAGCTCGAGGGCCTTGTTCGTAGAAACAATGGCGCTTTCAATCATGGCTTCCAAAAAAACATGGTTGGCGCCCTGTTGTTCGTGCATGGGTTTTCGTAAATCGTCATCGATGAGTTTTTTCAGTAATTGTTGATCCAAACTTCCCCCGTTCACGCCGATACGGACGGGCTTGTTGTAGTCGACGGCGAGTTTTACAAACGCGTCAAAGTTTTCGTCGTGTTTTTCTCCAAATCCCACGTTTCCGGGGTTGATTCGGAATTTATCCAACGCTTCAGCGAGTTGAGGGAATTTATTGAGGAGTAAGTGCCCGTTGTAGTGAAAGTCACCAATCAACGCCGTGTCTTCGTACCCGTCGTCGTGCAATTGTTTTCGAATCGCGGGCACGGCGGTCGCCATGGCGTCTTTTTCAATCGTCATTCGCACGAGTTCGCTTCCGGCGTCGGCGAGTTCTTTGATTTGTTTAACGGTTCCGGCCACGTCCGCCGTGTCGGTGTTGGTCATGCTCTGCACGCGCACGGGGTTTGCTCCCCCAATGCCTACTTTTCCTATTTTGACTTCCACTGATTTTCTTTTTTTGAAGCCGTTGAGCGTTTCGAGTTTCTGCATAGATCATCCCGCCGTAAAGAATAATGGAGAGGAGGAAAAATCCTCCTCCTTAATTTTATTTTATTTTTTTATTTTCCAGTTATTTTTTTGGCTTCGTTCACAATGTCTTCTACTGACATTCCAAACGATTTCTTGATGTTCTCGGGTTTGTCAAACGGAATGTATCCGTCCGCGGCGCCGATTCGTTTGACCTTAACTTGAACGTGGTGTTTTTCCAAGCATTCCAGCACGGCCGAGCCGAATCCACCCACAATGGTGTTTTCTTCGAGCGTGATGACGTGGCCCGTTTTCTTGGCGTGGTGCACAATCATCTCTTCGTCCAAGGGTTTGGCGAAGCGCGCGTTGATGACGGCGGCGGAAATGCCTTTCGCTTTGAGTTCTTCAGCGGCTTTCATGGCATCGCGAACCATCCATCCAATGGCGACAATTACGACGTCGTTTCCTTCGCGAAGAAGTTCGGCTTTTCCAATGGGGAGCGCATGCGGAGTTTCGTCCAGCGTCATTCCGGAGATGACTCCTTTCGGGTAGCGCACGGCACTCGGTCCAGCGTTGTATTCATAGGCCGTCTGAATCATGTGCTGCAATTCGTTTTCATCTTTGGGTGCCATGACGACGACATTCGGGATGATGCGCAAGTAGCTCAAATCGAGAATTCCACCCTGCGTCCATCCGTCTCCCGTAATAGCGGATTTAGGCAAGAGGAATCGCACGGGCAGGTGCATACTCGCTACATCGTGCATGATTTCATCGAACGCGCGTTGCAAGAAAGGAGAGTACACGCACACGAAGGGTTTCATTCCTTCGGCCGCGAGTCCTCCGGCAAAGGTGACGGCGTGCTCTTCGGCGATTCCTACGTCGTAGAAGCGTTCAGGGAATTTTTCTCCGAATTTGACCATTCCGGTTCCGGCAGCCATGGCGGCAGTCATTCCGATAATTTTCGTGTCTTTCTCGGCTAACTTAATGAGCGAGTGCACGGCTAATGCTTCAATCGAGGGAGAGGGGGCTTTGTCGTTTCCTCTCGCCGCTAACGGTCGGCCGGTTTCCACATCAAATGCGGCGTGTTCGTGCCACTTGGCCATGTCCGATTCCATGTAATCCACACCTTTTCCTTTCTGCGTGAGTACGTGCACAATTTTGGGTCCGTGGATTTGTTTCATCTCGTTGAAGACGTGAATCATTTCCTCGAAGTTGTGCCCGTCGATGGGACCGTAGTACTTGAATCCGAGTTTTTCGAAAATCGTTCCTACATTTCTTCGCGCGCGATCGTCGGTGGCAATCGTGGAGAGTCGCTTCAAGTATTCGTGGAAGGCTCCCACGTTGTCGGAAATACCCATCTTGTTGTCGTTCAATACGACCGTGATGTCGGTTTGGTTGTATCCCATGTTGTTGAGCGCTTCGTACGCGAGTCCGCCAGAAAGGGCGCCGTCTCCAACAATACACACGGTTTGCGTTCCCGTTTTTTGGTGTTTCGCAGCTTCAGCGAATCCCATCGCGGCACTCAATCCCGTGCTCGCGTGTCCCGCAGAAAATAAGTCGTAGTCGCTTTCTCCTCGCACGATGAATCGGGAGAGTCCGCCCGGGTATTTACAAAGGGTAGGAAATTGTTCTCTTCGTCCGGTGATGATTTTGTGCGTGTAGGCTTGGTGCGATGTGTCAAAAATAACGCGATCTTTGGGCGTGTTGTAGACATGATGGATGGCCATCGTGAGTTCAACCACTCCTAAGTTGGCGCCAATGTGTCCTCCGTTTTTGGAGCACGTGTCAATGAGCAGTTCTCGGATTTCCTGAGCGATGTGCGTGAGCTCTTCAACGCTGCACGCGCGGATATCCTCGGCCGAATGGATATCTTTGAGCGTTCGCGTCCCTTTGGACGAGCCATTATGGGTTGCGCGCGTAGGAGTAGTGGAATACATGCTAGGATCACCTCAGGGCAAAAATAGGCCCTTTCTAGATCATCCATCCGTCTTGAATGTTATAAAGGAATACGTTGTTTGCCAATGCAATTCTGGACGGTTGACGTAAATAGCCTGTTTTCATTATGTAGCTTCATTTCTTGTATAAAAGAACCTGCGCTTGGCAGTAAATTCCCTTCCCATCTCCAAACCGCGTGAGATGATCCCCTGACGTCGACGTGAGGCCAATGGCACTCGAAGGAATGCCCAGAATTCGAGACAAGTTATGTTTAATTTCTTCATTTTGGGGCTCGATTCGTGGAGTCAAGCACTCCAATGTGAGTGACACATTCCCGAGTCGATAGGGCGAGGCATTCAGCGTCTGCAGGGCTTTTTTGAGAATGTTCTCCGAATTCGTCAAATCTCCCACCATGTCTTTCTTAGAAAAATAGAACCCAAGACCACGATCCCCGAGCGCAGAGTGAATCGCATTGAACAGCGCGTGCAGCACCACATCGCCATCACTATCGCCGACTAACGCAAAATGATTGAGAAAGACAACTCCCCCAATAACCAGCTTCCTTTCGGAAGAATGGGTTTCGAACGCATGCGAATCCACGCCTAAACCGATACGAACTTCAGGGGTTGGAGAGCCTGTCATACCATCGTTTCCATCAAAAGGAATTATAGTTTCATCGCCTTTTTCCCAAACTTTTTCCAAATCGCAACAAAGGTAGGAGTAAAATTGTTTTTCTTAATCCGCGGGGAAATGTCCTTCATGTTTACCCATTCGACACGCGACACTTCCCCTTTTTGAATAGAAAATGATTTCGTCGAGGAGAGGCGCAACATATACAAGTGAACGCGTTCGTGCAACGAGTAGATTTTTTGTTCGTCCTTCGCGTCCGCGTATCCCACGTAGCGCAGTTTTCCTCGGAGTCCGATTTCTTCGTGCATTTCTCGCTGCGCGGCATCATTCAAAGATTCATTCCAATCCACGTGCCCCCCAACCGAAGAGTCCCAAAACAAGGGATAAGCGGGCACGTGCTTCCCGCGTTGTTGCAACAAGATCTCCTGCTTCGCATTCACCACCCACACGTGAACGACGGGGTGAAATAGCCCATTCCAATGAGCCACATGCCGATCCACGCGACCGATTTCTTTTCCCGATTCGTCTAACCAGGACACGTACTCGGGATTACGGTGATTCGTTTGCGTTCGTTGCGCGGCGCTCGAGAATTTTTTCTGCGATGGAGAGGTCTTCCGGCGTCGTGATTTTGATGTTTTCATACCCGCAATCCACCACCACAGCACGCGTGCCGAGTCGTTCTACGAGTTGCACATCATCTGTTCCATAAAAACCTTCTTTCTGCGCGTTTTCGTGCGCGCGCACAAACAATCCGTATTCGATGCACTGCGGCGTCTGCATTCCCCACAATTCGCTACGTTGAAGGGTCTCGATTATTTTTCCATCGTCGCCTACGCGTTTCACCGTGTCTTTCACGCGATATCCCGCTACACTCGCGTGATGCAATTGGGCAGCGCGCCCACATTCTAAAACCAATTCTTTCGTCAGCAAGGGATTGGCGGCGTTGTGCACCAACACGAGGTCGTTTTCTCTCGGAGAGTACTCTCCCACCGCGACGAGACCATTCCGAATCGAGTCCTGTCGTTCTTTCCCCCCTTCGACGATGCGTTTCACTTTGTCGAAGCGTCCGCGGCTGATGATTTCAGTTAGTTCTTTGACGCACGTAGGATGAATCACCACCGTCACGCTGACAACTTCAGGGAGTTGTTGAAACAGACTCAGCGAGTACGCGAGGAGGGGTTTTCCTCTCAACAACAAGAACGATTTGTTCACCGTGCTTTTCATTCGGGTTCCCGATCCCCCAGCTCCCAAAATGACGTGCACGCGCATACGAGGAATGTCGCCCTTCACGGTTATAAACTCTCATTCTGTCCGCCCATGATGCACACCAATAAGGGACAGGGCGCGATGGAGTACTTGCTTCTTATCGGCGGAGGCGTCCTGATTTCCACCATTGTGTTGGTACTCACCCTCCCCCTCCTTTCCCCCGGAGGCGCCCTGGTGGAGGATAATATTTCCGAATACCAGAATCAGCTCACCCTGGAAGCGTATCTCGGTCAGACGAATGAACCTCCCGTGGAAGGGGATGTGACTCCCCCCGTGGTTTCTCTCCTAGTGTCGCCCGAGGACGAAGAAACAGAGCTTTCCATTAGTGTCACGGAGGCCGATTCCTCGCATGTTTTTTACATTATTTTTCGCAGCACGATTCAAGCCGAGTTGAGTGCTATCCCTTCCACTCTCGTCATTCCTCCAGGGAGTGTGATTCACAGCACCACGATTCCATCCAACACGCTTGATTTTTTCACGGATGACGCCGCAGGAGCGGGTCTCGAGAATGGAACCGAATACTACTATATGGTAGCGTCATGCGACGCGGTTCCCAATTGCGGGTACTCTCCCATTGTCTCCGCTATTCCGGAAGCGAGTAGTCCTCCATCGCCCACAGAAACGACTCCTCCTCAGATTGCGTTAGAGGGAATGTGGGATGACACCGAAAACACTGTGACAATTAATATCACCGAAGCGGCTTCGGGTCCCGTGACGTTTGCGGTTTTTCAAAGCACCGACGGCGTGCAAATCGAGAACGTGATCGTGAACAGTCCCACGGACGTCACGTTTCCTATTGGAACGGTGAATTTACAATACATTGGAACCACGGGCCCTGCTCCGGTGAACTTTCAATATGTTCACACGGATGGAGGACTAGCGAATGGCACGCCGTACTATTACATTGTGGCCGCGTGCGATAGCGCCCCCATTCCCAACTGTGAAATAAGCACTAAGCTCGCACTCACGCCGAATGTTCCTGAATTGTTATTCGCATTTGGCGAAGCGGAGACGGTTTTTGATTGGAGTTCAGAGCGTTGCGAAGTAGAGGACATTCCTGACTTGCCCGCTCACGCCGTGAGATGGGGGAGCAAACTCGTCGTGTATGCGGGAATGTACAAAAATTATCTCCTCGTGGGAAACGATTTTGATTCGTTGTCGAAATCATGCAATGGAGCAGTCCCTGCGTTAAATTCCGGTCCTGCGTTAGGAGGAACCAACACGGCGGCTTCGTTCAACAATGCCAAGTGGATTGGTGCACTCTTCAACGATGGTTCTAAAATTCACATGATTTCGCACAATGAGTATCACGATACCACCAACGGCGCCCCCTGTACGTCGAGTTGGAAACCCAATAATCCATGTTGGTATAACGCGTTCACGTATGGTTCGGCCAACCTCTCGAGCAATGGAATCGGAGGAAATCTTTTCACTCAGTCGGTTGCCCCTAATCACGTGGCAATAGCTCCCGCGTTACAGTGGAGTCATCATGCCATGGCAGCTCCTGCGGGCGGACCCTATGCGTATGGGTACATGAATCCTACAAATATTATTGAAAAAGATGGATTTTACTACATCATGTTTGCGTCAGTTGCTACGACAGGAAGTGGCACTTCCGGCACGTGCATTGCACGAACCAACAATTTGAACGACCCTTCCACATGGAGAGCATGGAATGGGGATTTTGGAAATCCTCAATTCAATATTCCCACTCATTCCCCCTATCACTTATCCAATCCTGCGCATGCTCCCTGCGTGCCGTTCCCCTTTAACATTTTACAGGTTACCAAGAACAGTTTGACCTACAACACGTTTCTGGGGAAGTATTTCCTGATGAACAGCGGATCCTATTGGGAAGGAGGGACCAAGTATTGTGGAATTTATTACTCCACTTCCGACGATCTCGTTAACTGGGAGGTTGTCAAAAAGATGACTCCCTTCCCCTTAGGCGGCACGGATACGGATTGTGTTTCCGCTCCTCCGTATGCGGCATACGCATCTATCATCGATCACGATTCTACGGATCCCAACTTCAACACGGTGGATGACACATTCTATTTGTACTGGTCTCGCACCAATGGGCCGGGACAAAGTTTCATTCCCGATGCGGATTTGGTTCGACAACCCGCTTCCATGTGTTGGAGCAACGATCCTGAATGCGACATTGTCACCATTAATCCCTCAGGATTGAATTGAATTTCTTTACCAATAATTAATTTTCATTCTTTTTCGTGCTAAACCACGTTCTCCCATCTTTCTGAATGAGTTTTTCTGCCGAGAGAGGCCCGGGTGTTCCTTTCGCATACACGAAAGAGGTTTCGCTTTTCAGCAATGGTTCCACAATTTTCCACGCGGAGAGAATTTCATTTATTCCTAAGAAGAAAGAAGCATTCCCTGTGAGCGCGTGTTCGAGGATTCGAGTGTACGCACTGCGCTTGGGAGCCGAGTATAGTTGCGTGAGCCCGTGCGCATAGTCGAGTTGTACTTGACTGTCGGGAGAAAAGCGAATAATCATTCGCCCCGGAAGCGGAGTCGATGAACTCTCTTTGTTTTTCTTGAATTGAATGACTGCAGAAGAATGCTCCTCGTTCATTTCTTTTCCCGCGCGAAGGTAAACAGGAACGCCCTCCCATTCGGGTAAACGTATTTCGGTTTTGGCGGCGAGAAACGTAGGCGTGTGGGAGTGTTTCCCTTCTATTCCGGCGTCTTTCGCGTAACCCTCAAATTGACCTAACACGGCCTCGTTAGGGTGAAGTGGAACAACGTGTTCCAACAAGCGCGCTCGTTCGTGAGCGGAAAATACAGCATGGTCATTCAAATGCGATTGGAGTGCAACCCCTTCGAGCATGAGGAGCACGTGATTCTGCACCACGTCGCGAATCACGCCATTCGCATCGTAAAACATGCCTCGGCTTCCAATGCCTATCGTTTCGACGAAGTGTACTTGCACGTGATCAATGTGATGTTTGGACCACATCTCAGGAGAAAGGTGTTTTTCTCTCCTTAACTCCGCAAGTAGGGAAAGGGTTTCTTTCCCTAAGAAATGATCCACGCGAAAAAGTTGGTTCTCGTCCATGAAAGATTGGAGGCGTTCCTGAAGAGTTCGGGCGCTGGCTTCATCTCTCCCGAATGGTTTTTCAAAAACAATTCGATGTAAGGGGTTTCCTTTCTGAATGAGGGAATTCTCTCCCAGCGCAATGGCGGCGGGTTCAAACAAGTCAGGAGGGAGGGCGAGGTAGAATACGCGTGTTTTATTCGTGGAGAAAAGCGATTCTACTTCGACTATCTTTTGAGCGAGTGCGGATAAATCATGAGGCGTATTTTCAGGAATGATAGAGTAGTGAAAAAATGGCTCCATTTTCTTCCATTCGTCTTCACTTATTCCAGGAAGTTGTTCTCGCACATGAACGCGAAACGACTCATCGGTAAGAGGCTTTCTTCCCACTCCAATAATGGGAAAGGATTTTCCTTCGTGGTGTAATGCAGCAATCGCCGAAAAGAGTTTTTTCTTAGCCAGGTCCCCGGTGGCGCCGAATAGAATGAGTGTTTCCGAGGACATACTATTTTTCCGAAGCATTTGATTCAAAAAGCCCGCCCGTTCAACAGGGGGAAAGGAGAGAAGGTGCGGTTACTTCGAAATCGCACTCAATTCTTTTTGAGTTAGTTTTCTCGCCCATGCATCGGCTTCCAACACGTCATCCAGCGTGGGTTTGGAAATGTTGCGATGCGCACTCACGACTTTTTTGATCGTGTTTTGAATGTCTAAGAATTCAATTTTTCCCGCGAGAAAGGCTTCCACACTCGTGTCATTAGACGCGTTGAGGACGCAGCACACCGTTCCTTTTTGTCGCGCGGCATCTAAACCCATTTTCAAGCACTCAAACGTGTCCATGTCGGGTTCTTCGAACGTGAATTGTTTAGCTTTCACAAAATCAAAGGGTTTCAAATTCAACGGAATGCGTTTCGGGTGCGTGAGCGCGTACTGAATGGGAATACGCATGTCGTGATGCCCGACTTGCGCCATGATGCTCCGGTCCACGAATTCGACCATGGAGTGAATGATGCTTTGCGGGTGCACCACTACATCTATTTTTTCCGCGGGAATGTCGTACAACCACATCGCTTCGTTGACTTCAAATCCTTTATTCATGAGCGTCGCCGAGTCAATCGTTATTTTTCCCCCCATCTTCCACGTGGGGTGATTAAGGGCTTGGGCTTTCGTGACGCCTTGAAGCTCGGATAGCTTTCTCCCTCTAAAGGGTCCGCCCGAGCATGTGATGATGAGGCGCGACACTTCTTTCACGTCTTCTCCTTTCAAACACTGAAAAATCGCCGAGTGCTCTGAGTCAATGGGCGTGAGTTCGATGCCGTGCTTCTTGATGAGGGGCATGACGACCGCTCCCGCGCTCACGAGGGTTTCTTTGTTGGCTAACGCGATTTTTTTCTTTGCTTTAATCGCTTCAATCGTGGGTTTCATTCCAATGTTTCCCACCAGGGCTTGCACGACCGTGTCGACGCTCTCCCATCGTGCGGCCTCGTTGAGTCCTTTATACCCGGACAACACGTGCATGGAATTCTTTAGTTTTTTTTTCAAGAAATCGGCTTTTTCTTCATTCACGAGGCACACAGCCTCAGGCTTGTACTGTCGAATTTGTTTTTCTATCAATTCCACATTTTCATTCGCTGAAAGAACTTTCACCGAAAAATCCTTAGGATGTTGGTCCACAATATCCAGTGTCTGCGTTCCAATACTTCCCGTGCTTCCAAGAATACTAATGGGTTGGGCTTTCATGCACTATCCTTTTCTCTAAGAGTATTTAATGCCTACTTTGGAGGAGTAGTCAGCAACGAGAGAATAGTTCCAGGTGAAATCATTTTTTGGGATAGCGCATAATGGTTCTGCATGTGCGAGCTCATTTCGATGAGTTTGGGGTTGTTCGCCGCGCGTTGAACCACCCAATCGTATACTCCTTCATGTAGCAACAAGAATTCCAGCCAGCGAAAACCGCTCACTTCCGGTTGAAGGACGTGCCAGAGTTCATCTTCATACCGTTTCAATCCTTTCCGTGAAACATCATTCGCCGTCAAGCACGCGTCAATCGCATGAGCGGCTATTTTTCCTGTTCGCATGCCGGGCCCGCATCCTTCTCCTGAATAAGGCATGGCAAATGTTCCTGCGTCCCCGCACAACACCCACCCATCCCCCGCGCACGGTCTTCGTTTTCCGAGGACGCTGACTCCCCACTCCTCCCATTCCGAAACCTGCTGAGCACTTTTGAAAAGCGGCGCAAAGCGCGGACTGCGAATGATTTCTTCCATGTACTCTGTCATGCTTTTTCCTATTTTTCGAATGTCTTCCGGTCGCATGCCGATTCCTACATTGAATGTTTTTTCATCCACGGGAAAAATCCAAAAGTATCCGGGGCAAATTCCTTTGAGGTAATACAATCGACACGCATTGGCGGGAACGTCTATATTTTCAAAATACGCGCGCGTGTTCGTCGCAAATCTCCCTTTTACTTTGGATGGAAACCCCACGGCGCGAGCGATGGGAGATTGGCTCCCGTCCGCGCCTACGACGACGCGGGCACGCTGAGCATTCCCGCCGACCAGACGGCCGACGCCGCAGCCACGTTGATGGTGCGCGGGGTGGCGGCCA
>CAYHJZ010000016.1:0-9689 GCA_964357115.1 uncultured archaeon
TCTATTATTTTTTCTTCTTTTATTTTTTCGATTCCGGTGGGTGTAAGAATGAGAATATTTCCCCTTCCTTTCTTGATTTTCTTCACGAGCCCATAACTCTCGAGTTCCGTTACCACGAGTGAGACTTTGGCTTCTCCAATATTCATTTTCTCTCTCAATTCTTTCTGGTTCAACCGGTTTCCTCCGCGGTGGAGGTGCGTCAACACTTCTTTCGCATACTCATCTAAGAAATCCTTCGCTGTTTCTCCGCTCGTTTCTTCTTTTTTTTCTATTCTAACTTCTTCTTTTGGAAACGTCGAGGCATTTTTTTGAATGTAAAAATAGGCTCCTGCGCTCGCACCCAACACAATAATCAACAGCCCCCACCACACCACGTGATTTTGAAATAGTTGGTCGAGGATTCCAATCGGGGGATCGTCCTCCGGAAAGGGAATAGGTTCATCCCCAAACGTGGGAAGCACGATCATATCTACCGTGTACGCTCCTTCTCCCACAATCGTAATCACCTGTTCGGCTTCCTGCACCGTGACGCCCTGTTCCAGTTGCTCGGCTCGAATCGTATACTCTCCCTCTCCCACTTCAAATGTGTAGTTTCCATTCGTCGTCACCTTGGTTTGTGCCGGCGTCGTGTCAATCGTCACAATCGCTTGATCCACTACATCCAGGGTGAGTCCGTCGTACACGGTTCCACTCACCATAGCCGCGTGCACGCTCGGGAGCACCATCAATAATACAATTCCCGTCACGAGGAACAGTCCCTTCATCATAACACCATTAGTGCTTCCTTGTCCTTTTAACAAAATCCTTTTTTCTCGCCTCGAGGCGTGTGGAAAAGTATGGTTATAAACACGCGACGCTCTTTTTTCTTTATGAAACTCCTCGGGATCATTTTCCTTTTCGTCTTTTTTTCTTCTCTCTCTACTGCTCAATCTCTCGAATCTTCTTCCTCTTCCGCTTCTCCCTTGCCTTTCATGGTTCGTCCTTCCGACGCGTCATTGGTTTCCATTGCCACGGCCTCCTCTTCCGCCACCACTGTTCTTTCTTCCGAATCCGCCGCGTATGCGCGCATTCGTTCGCAGTGGGATGTGGCTCAATCCCGCGGTGAAACTTCTTCCTCGTTGCGCGCTCAACTTGTCGACGCGCGTCATCGGTATTTGATTGCTATCCTCAATCGTATCACCACCATTCACTATCGTCTCGACTTTACTATTTCACGCTTAGATCACTCCCTCTCGCGCCTGAGTCTAATTCACACTCCCTCTTCTCACGTCTCGGATTTTGATTCGCGCTGGAATCGTCTCTCCGCGCAAGCGCGCTCGCTTGAACAAGATTCCGATTCCCTCTCCGCGTTGCTCGAGTCCTGTCCCTCGGAAGTAAATCTCGGTTCCTGCGTCGCCCGCTCGCGTGACGCAGCGTCTGCGCTTCTTTCCCGCATGCGCGTTTACCTTCCCGAGCACCGCTCCCTCGTCGCGGATGTTCTTTCGCCCTAAACCTGGCTCGTTTTTTCTCGGCGTGGGATAATAGTATTTAATGCATTCCTCTCCTCTTTCTTTCATGAGTTCTCACGACGTGATTATTATTGGCGGCGGCATCTCCGCTCACACCGCAGCCGTCTACACGAGCCGCGCCTCCTTGAATACGTTGGTTATTTCCGGCGAGTCTCCCGATCAACTTTCCCTAACCACTCTCGTGGAAAATTTTCCCGGTTTTCCGGATGGAGTCATGGGTCCCGATTTAGTTTCGAATGCGCGCGAGCAAGCCAAAAAGTTTGGTGCCAAGTACGCGGGAGAAACGGTTGAATCGATTTCCAAGAAGGGTAATTCATTTCTCGTGAAAACCTCTGAGAATACTTACACGGGAAAAGCCGTCATCTTGAGCACGGGTGCCTCTGCTCGCACGACGGGTATTCCGGGCGAGAAAGAATTCTTTGGTCGCGGCGTGAGCACGTGCGCTGTCTGCGACGCTGCATTGTATAGAAATAAAACCGCGATCGTGATTGGGGGCGGCGACTCCGCGATGGAAGAATCCCTCGCTTTAGCCAAGTTCGCTTCTAAAGTAATTATTGTTCACCGCCGCGACTCATTTCGCGCTTCTCAAATCATGCAGGATCGCGTGTTACGCATGACAGATAAAATTTCCGTCATTTGGAATAGTGCTCCTGTTTCCGTTTCGGGAGATAAGCTCGTGAAGAGTTTGAAAATAAAGAACGTAGAAACCAATGTCGAAAAAACCATTCCGGCAGATGGCGTGTTCCTCGCAATTGGTCACGTTCCCAATACGTCTTTCTTGAATAATTTTGTCGCGCTCGATGAGCACGGATACATTAAAGTCGACGGCGTCAAGACTTCCGTTTCCGGTGTGTTTGCCGCCGGTGACGTGATGGATCCTCGTTATCGTCAAGCCATTACTTCCGCAGGCTCAGGTTGTAAAGCCGCGCTCGAAGCCGAGTGGTTCATTGAGAAACTCATCCGCGCGGAATAGTTTTTCTAAAGGTTTAATTACTTCCTTCTCTCCTTTCCTTCATGCCCTCTCCCGGATCGCGATACGGTCGCCATTCTCCTCGCGGTCCAAAAAAGATACGACTTGGAAACAAAGACGCCCATCCTGGAAAAGTGAGTGATCTTTTCCCTAGGCGAAAGCGACTCACTACAACAAGTGGGAATTATTCTGCTGTAGAACAGAAAGGGAAATTAGTTGTCAGTCGTGAGTTGCGTCATAAATTAGATCTCGAATCACAAAATACGGAACAAATTGCACGTGATGCGGTACGCCGTCTCTCTCATGATGCGGAGAGAATAGATCGCAGTAGAACGGACTCCTCCGATCCTTTTGGGGAAGAATTGTCCCGGCATGCGTACATCTCTTTAGTTGACAAGCGCAAAAAAGAAGCCATTCGCAAAGTTCTTTTTTCTCATTTCAAATCCAAGCATTCCAACAAACAACTAATCCGTCGTCTTTTCAAAAGCCCTTTTCGCTTCACGGTTCAAGGAAAAAAAGCGTATGTACTTTCAACTGGATTCGAAAATATTTTTGAGGCACGACGCGGCATTCCTCCTCGTGCATTCGTTTGTGTGTTTATTGGAGGCAAGCGCCTTTTCTTTTACCGCAGCAGTGGAAAAAACACGGGTCGTCCAGGGGAATGGTTTCCTTGCGCCGATGTCGAAATCGATAGGGACTTTCAAGGGCGTGCTTCCTCCGTGGGACATATTACCAAACTTCAAGGCCATCCACAAGCCGGCATGCGTTCCTTTTTTCCTACGTGGGTTGACCGCGTGACTCGTGCAATTTCGGAGGGTGTTGCGCGAGGCAAAATTATTTTAGAACCCCGTTCCGCTCCTGAGGATTTTGCACGCTTCCAAGAGGCATTGCTTTTCTATCCTGCTATCGATCAACGGGGCAGTCGTTCGGGGAATAACATTTTGCCCGACTCTCTTCACTAATCGCTCTTTTAAACTCCCGTACTTTTCTGCGTAGAGTAACCCAGGTGGTGTCTCATGAGTACTAACGATCCATACGGTCCAGAAAAAATTGTCCACGTCTACGATCCTGTATCCGGAATGCGTGGCGTGATTGTGATTGATAACACGCGTCTCGGCGTGGGAAAGGGTGGTATCCGCATGACGGGCACCGTTTCAGAAAATGAAGTCATGCGTCTCGCGCGCACCATGACGTGGAAGAACGCCATGGCCGGTTTGCCTTTTGGTGGAGCAAAATCCGGAATCATGTTCGATCCTAAATCGGCTTCCCCCCAAAAGAAGAAGCAGATCACCGAAGCCTTTGGTCGCGCCCTCAAGGGAATTGCTCCTGCGTTGTACGTGGCAGGCCCCGACATCAATGTCACCGAGAAAGAAATGGGTCAGATTGCTATTGCCGCCGGAAATCGAAAAGTCTGCACGGGAAAACCCTTAAGCATGAAAGGCTTGCCCCACGAATTAGGCAGCACCGGTTTTGGTGTCGCTCGCTCGGTGATGCTCTCGTTAGAACACTTAGGCATGCGCCCCGAAGACGCACGCGTAGCCATTGAAGGATACGGAAACGTCGGCACGTTTGCCCACCAATTCTTGAATGAGTGGGGCGTCGATGTCACCGCCGTCTCGGATTCTTCCGGCGTTATCATGGATAAAACCGGCTTGAATTACGAACGCTTGATGAAAGCCAAGAAAGAACACGGTGCCGTTACCGCGTATCGTGGCAAGTATGTGAAGAAGGGTTCCAACATTCTCACTGCTCCCGCGAATATTTTAGTTACTGCCGCCGTTCCTGATTTGGTTACAACGAGTAACATGAATCAAGTTAAACACAAACTCATTGTGCAGGGTTCCAACATCTCCATGTCTCCCGCGATTGAGAAAAAATACCACGATCGAGGCATGCTGGTCATTCCTGATTTTGTCGCTAACGCAGGGGGAGTTATTTCTTCCTACGTCGAACACATTGGTGGCACGCAGAAGCAAATGTTTGAGATGGTAAATAAGAAAATTACTTACAACGTGAGCGAGATGCTCCGCGAAGTGAGCAAGAGTAACATGGTTCCCCGCGACGCGGCGATGAAGATTGCTGTTCAGCGCGTGGAAGCCGGAAAGTGGAAAGGCCCCAAGACATAGGGGGCGTTCCACCCTTCCTTTTCTTAAACACTCATTTCTTTTTCTCTTCTATGAAATCCCCGCTCTCGCTTTCCCATTCCGACTCGTCTTCCTCCGCGCGTTTTGGAAAACTTTCGTTGTCGCATGGAAAAATCGAAACCCCGTTTTACATGCCCGTGGCCACGAAAGGAAGTGTCAAGCACCTCTCCTTGGAGGAAGTTTCCGACATGGGTTTTCGTTGCATGATCTCGAACGCCTTCATTTACTATCTTCGTCCCGGCGTGAATGTCGTGAAGAAAGCCGGTGGCATTCATAAGTTCATGAATTGGGAGCATAATTTGTTCACCGACTCTGGGGGATTTCAACTCCTCGATGATGCGTTTTTGCGCGAGCGCAAAGAAGAAGGAGTCGTGTTAAACAATCCCTTCACGCGCAAAGCAGATTTGTTTACTCCTGAGAAGTGCATGCAGGTTCAGATGGATTTGGGCAGCGACGTCGCCATGTGTCTCGACGATGTTCCCCGTTTTGGGGAGAAGAAAGGAAAATCATTTTACGCGGAAACGTTGCAACGCACGATTAATTGGGCGCAGCGCTGTCGTGACGCGCACGATTCCAAGAAACAACTCCTGTTTGGTATTTCTCAAGGCGGCACGTTCTTGGATTTGCGTCTCAAGGGCTTACGTGCGTTGAACGGAATGGGTTTTGACGGCATGGCCTTAGGTGGTCTCGCGATTGGCGAGCCTAAACCGATTATGCATCGCATCATTCGCGCTGCGCGAGAAACGATTGGCGAGGATGTTCCCTTGTACGTGATGGGGTTAGGCACCCCGGAGGATATTATTCAAGCTATTGCTTCCGGCGCCGATATTTTCGATTCCGTTTTCCCTTCCCGCACCGCGCGTCACGGTCTCGCCCTCACATCCGGGGGGAGAGTTTCGATTAAGCACTCTCGCTTCTCCAAGGACTTTTCTCCGCTCGATAAAAACTGCGAATGTTTCGTCTGCACCTCGTACTCTAAGGCCTTGCTCCACCACCTCACGAAGAATGGGGAAGAGTCCGGCGCGCGTTTCCTCACGCACCACAACCTTCACTTCATGAACGAGACCATGCAGGACGCTCGCGTCGCGATTAAGGAGAACCGTTTTGGAAAGTTCGCGAGCGCGTTTGGTAAAAAATACCGCACCTAACGCTTTCCTTTAAATGGGGTTTCTTGCCTCTTTTTTGCTTAGTAGGAGATCTTTTTCATGCACCCCCGCCTTACCATTGTTCACGACCCCGATTTGGATGAGATTGACCGCGCGTTCGTCGAGGAAACCCTCGTCCGCACGCTGGAAAAAGTAGATTTGCACCTTCACGGAGAGCACCGCCTCAAAGCCGTGTATAAGCAATCCAACAAGGATGGCTTACGCCGCAAGACGGAAGTTCATTTGTCTCTCGAAGGGTCGGGTCGCTCCTTCCGCGCCGTTTCTTCCGATTGGAAGGTTCGCTTAGCCACCACCGAAGCGTGTAAGACGTTAGAGGGAGAGGTGGACCGTTCCCACCGCCACGAATAGGAGTATTGAGTATGGTCGAATTCACGTCCAAAATAACCCACATCGTCGACTACCCTGTTTCCGAGGGTTCTCCCACGCGTATTTTCACCTGTTCTATTCCATCCAGTGTTTCCATTCCCTACGTCTCGGGGCAGTTCGCCATGATCGCGCACCCCGACGTGAAACTTTTAGCTAACCCTAATGCCCTCAAATGGGCCTCGTACTCGATCTCGTCTTCCCCCACCCTCCAGGGTTCGCTTGAATTCTGCATTGGCGACGGTTCCCCTACCGGTGTCTCTCATCGCCTCATGGCATTGAACGTGGGGGATGAAATTTTAGTAAAAGGTGCTTTTGGCCATTTCAAGTTGCGCGAGGACGCTCCTGAGTATGTCTTCCTCGCCACCGGCACGGGCATTGCTCCCTTGATCTCCATGGTTCGCACCCTCCTGAAGAACGGTTCCACCGTCCCCATCACGCTCTACTTTGGTTTTCGTTACCCGTCTCAATTCATGTATGCGCACGAGCTCGCTCACCTTCAATCCGCGCACTCTAATTTCAAGTGCGTGGTCACCGCTTCCCGCCCGGATGCGAATTGGTCTCATTCCAAGGGGTATGTTCAGGATGTCCTGAAACACCATTCCTTTCACCATCTCAATCAGGCACTCGTGTATATTTGCGGCAAGCCCGAAATTGCCGAATCCTTGGTGACGTTTTGCAAGGGAACCTTACAACTTCCTCCCGAAAATGTATTGTTGGAGAAGTGGTAATCCTATGTCCAAAGAACCCATGGTCAAACTCATTGTCTACGCTCCCAAGACGCATTTGGATGCCATCTTGGAAGTATTCCAAAAAAATGGCTGCGGTTCTTTCGGCGATGGAAAGTACGAGGGGTGCGCTTTCATCACGTTTGGTCACGGCACCTGGATTGCGCTGAAGGGAAGTAAACCCTTCAAGGGTCGTTTGAATAAGCGTGAGATGTCTCAAGAAGCGAAGATTGAAACCACGTGCGAAAAAGCAGTGTGCGCTCGCGTGGTAAAGATTATTCGTTCCATTCACCCGTATGAAGAACCCGTGATCGAAATCTATCCTTTAGAGTCCATCACCGAACCCAAAACGACGAAGGGAAAAGTCGAAGTGCTGACGTACAAATAATTTGGCTTTTTTCTATTATTTTTTTAGCTAATTTTTTCCTTTCTTCTTTTTCTGTTTTACTTAGTAGTGTTGCAGTCCCTTGATTCCGTAAGAAATCGTGGCTCCGGCTTTGACTACGGTGGCGACTTGAATCACTTCCGCAATTTCTTGAGGCGTGGCGCCGTAGGCTTTGGCTTTTTGCGCGTGAGAATCGATGCAGTATTCGCATTGAATCGCGCACGCTGCCGTGAGTGCCATGAGTTCTTTGGTTTTCTTATCCAACGCACCCGCGGCCATGGCGGCGTTCTTCCACGCGGCATACGCTTCGTTAGCGCTTCCGGCGTGTTGCTTGTACAACTCGCTCGCTTTCAAGTATTCATCGGAGAATAATTCACTCATTTCTCTTTCCCTTCTTTTTCTTGGTTGTCTTCGTTTCTTTTTTCTCTTCCGGCTCTTCAATCCACGCCTTGTAAACAGGTTTAGCCACCACAATGACAAAAATAATCAGCAACACGCCCGCATCGAGTCGCAGTAACCACGGGAATACTTTCGTTAAAAATATTCCAAAAACAAGGAGAGCGAGTTTCCACAGGACCATGTCGACTAATTCAAGTCGATGAAATCGTTTTAACTTTTCTTTGAAGAAGTCCATGTTTTACTCAATCGTTGAGAGTATTTAAATTTCCCTTCCGGATTTTTTTAGTGAGAAAAAGAGTAGGGCGCGGGAGGTAGTATTCCTCCCGCTCCTCTAGAATGATTGTATTTCCATTATTCTTCTAAGTCTTCAATTCCCTTCTCGGTTACCGCGTACACGGCTTCTCCGTCCGGTAAGGATGGGGAGTCCACGAGTTTGGCAATTCGTTTATTCTCTTTACCCTTTCTCAAATACAATCGCGTCTTGCTCGCGTGTCCCACGACGTTTCCTCCAATAGGAGCCGTAGGGTCTCCGAACAAGATATCCGGTCGTTCCATCACTTGATTCGTCACGAGCACGGCGACGTTGCTCATTTCCGCGAGTCGTTGGAGCACGCGCATGTGTTTATTGAGTCGTTGCTGTCGATCCGCGAGTTGTCCTCTTCCTACAAATTCGCTTCGGAATTGCGCCGTGAGCGAGTCCACAATCACGAGTTTGATGTTCTTGTCTTTCACCATCTCAATTGCTTTTTCGGCGAGGAGCATTTGATGATCCGCGTTATACGCGCGTGCCACAAAAATATTCTTCAACACTTCATCCGGGTTCATTCCATTCGCTTCTGCGATAGACACTACGCGTTCCGGTCGGAAGGAATTTTCCGAGTCAATGTAGAGACAGTTTCCTCCCAACCCTCCTTCTCCCGCGGGTTTTTGCACCGTGACAGCGGTTTGGAAGCACCACTGGGTTTTTCCGCTGGCAAACTTACCATAAATTTCAGTAATGGATTGGGTTTCAATTCCCCCTCCAATTAGGGTGTCTAGTTCCTTACTTCCTGTGGACACTCTTCCCACGAGCTTTCGTCGCTCGGCGAGAATATCAGCACTCTCATACCCCATTTCCAGCGCATCGCGTGCGGCTTTAATGGCTTTTTCGGCCGTCCCTTCTCCCAATCCTGAGGCTTCAATGAGCTCCATGGGGGACGCTATTGCCACCGATTCGAGGTTTTTGTATCCTGCGGTGAATAATTTTTCAGCTGCCTGGGGTCCGATTCCGGGCAAGTCTTTAATTTCTTTGATCTCTATCGCTAATTTAGCCATCTTTCCACTTCCTATTCTCGTATACGGCACCTTCGAGAAGCGACGGTGTGAGCGTCCTTCCCCTGCACCGGAGAACAAAGGAATACTCGTTCTTTCACTTAAAAAGCTTCTGAGACCATTCTTCCATAGCATGGTCACTATTCATCTTTCCCCTGCTTCCTTCGCCTTGCCCGCGGTTCCTTTCGACGTGCTCGAAAAGGTCCTTTCAGGTCGAGAATGGTCGACGTACTCGCTCGGTCTGCGTGTCCGTGAGGGTGTGGATAAAGTCCCCCTTCTCGAGTTGGTGCGTCGTTCCGCCGCGCGCCACCCTTTGTTTGCTTCTAAAACGCTTTCGTTTGAACTCCCGGATGTGGACATTCAGCTCGATGCGCGCGAGCACCAAGTCGCGTTCCAATTCTTCCCTGCCGTCGTAGTGGGTCGCTACACCAAGCTCCGCCGCGATATTGCGCAGACGCGTCATTATTGTTATGAGTGCAAGGGCTCCGGTCGCCTCTCCGGTGCGATTTGTCCCACGTGCAATGGGGAGCAGGTGTTGACGAAGGAGAGCGTGCAGGAACTCTTGGCTCCTTTCTTCAAAGATGTTTTTTCGTGCGACGAAGTCTTATTTCACGGCGCCGGTCGCGAAGATGTGGATGTGCGCATGCTCGGTAATGGTCGCCCCTTCGTGTTGTCGTTAGAAAATGCGCGCAAGAAAACCGCCGATGTGAGTGCG
>CAYHJZ010000016.1:9699-15243 GCA_964357115.1 uncultured archaeon
GAGGGAAAGGTCCACGTCTCTGATTTACACATTGGAACCGTTCCTGATATTTCATTTATTACCAAACAGTATCACACCAAGCGTTATCGCGCCCGCGTCGCATCCACTACTCCTATTTCTCCTTCGTCCGTTTCTTCTTTTTTGGATCAAAAAATGGCCGTCGTTCAAATGACTCCTTTTCGTGTGGAGAAGCGTCGCTCCATGAAAGAACGCCCGCACTGGGTGGTATTGGAAAAAGTCACTCCCGTGGACGAGACGCATGTCGATATTATTCTGCACGCTTCCGCGGGGTGTTACATTAAGGAGTTTATTTCCGGTGACGCGGGAAGAACCACTCCTTCTTTTTCTTCGTGGATTAACTCTACATGTGTGTGCGAAGAACTCGACGTGGTCGAAATCGTTGAAGCGAATGAGTTTACGTTCGAACCCGCGACTTAATCGCGTAATATTCGAACTTTTCGGTATTCTTTCAATATTTTTACTATCTCTCTTTCTTTGGTGGGAATGTGGGCGACCCTGTCCATGACTTCAATGAGCCTGGAATACCATTCGATTCGTTCAGCCCCATGGCTGCTACTGAAGTCTCGGAGATACATTTCTGCTATTGCTCCTAATTCCATGATTGAAAAATTTTTACTATTTCTTGCAATTCGACAAAACAAGTTTACTTTTGCCAAAATCTCTTGCATTGTCTTGGGGTTTTGCGGATTGGACCGAGCTATTCGGTCCACGCGTCTTTGTCGCCTCCACTCCCTAACTCTCTGGACCAAGCGACGTATTCCCATACTCTTCCTCTATTTTCTCGTATTCTTAACGCTTTGTCCTTTCTTCGCGTTTAGCGCCTTCTTTTCTATTTTTCATTCACGCAATCGCGTTGTTTTCCACTATTCCCACTTCTACTTTGCCCTTTTCGCTCACATTTCCTTCCTTCGTTACTTCATACGTGACTTTGTAATACACGTAATCCGTCCCGCAACAAATACCTCCCTCGTGCGTGTAGAGGTTCACTTCGTAGTTTCCTTGCGCATTTACCTCGACTTCCGTCTCCTGTCCTTCAAGGAGTATTTCGTCTCCCGCGGGTTGTCCTGTTGCGTAGCGCGCAAATGCGAGTGCTTCGGCTTCGGAGTCAATCGTCCCCGTTAGTCGTCGCAACTCTTCTACCGAGTCAATCGAGTTCCATTCGCCATCGATGTACGCCATGAGTCGTGTCCCGATACAAATTTGCAGGCATTCTTTGTAAATCGACTCGATCTCTTGGTCGAAGATATAGGGCACCTTGTACGTCAGCGCTGAGAAGTCAAACCCGTACGCGTATCGGTCACTGTAATAGGGAATATTCTGTTCAAACGTTCCCGTGTATCCGGATGGTAGATTTGCGCAATTCCACGCGGGGTGTTCTTTTTCATAAACGAAAAACATTTCTTCTTCTTCGCATCCGGCGAGGTTAGCCAATGATTCGTGCGAGAGGAGTTTTCCTGGAGTAGACGCAGGTGCGCTCGGGCATTCTTCAAATTCACAATTCGGCCCGGTTCTACCTACTGCACTTCCGTCGGGACAAATTTTTGCATCCAGGGTGCACGCAATCGGTCCCATGGGGTTGTTCATGCTCGAGAACACGATCAAGAGCGCGGCGCCAATAATCAGTACGAGTCCTCCTAACAGGAGGGGGGTTGAGTTGGAGTTTTTTTTGGACATCATGCCATGAATAGAGCTGCACTCCCATTTAAGCGCGTTCTTTTTCAACGGTTTTTGGCGTTATTTTTCTTTCTTTTCAAACCGTTCTTTATCTCTGCCGTAGCACTTATCCATTACCCTTTTCCACGCGTCATCCAATTCTATTTTTTGAGAGTTAGCTAAGCAGCAGAGCGTGAAGATGATGTCTCCCATCTCGTCTTCCAATTCTTTTTTTTCCTCTGCGCTTTTCTTTTTTTTGGGTCCAAATCGATGATTAACTTCTCTCGCTAATTCTCCCGTCTCTTCGGTAAGTCGCGCCATTATTTCTAGCGGTTGCCAGTAAGGAATTTTGAATTGTTGTGCCCACTCATCAACATCTTTCTGTATTGGTTTTAGCGACATGTATCTCTTGCTCCCGTCCAGCCTTATAATGATTGATACACTTCAATCACCGCGTCCGCCATTTCTTGTGTTCCCACGGCTTCGTTTTCTTTTCCCACGGGTTTCAAGTCGTACGTCACGTTCTTCCCTTCCTCAATCACGTACGCTACCGCGCGTTCGAGTTTATCCGCGGCCTCTAATTCATTCAAGTGTCGCAGCATCATGACTCCCGAAAGAATCATCGCCGTAGGGTTGACTTTATTCAAACCCTTGTATTTGGGTGCGCTCCCGTGAAAGGCTTCAAAGATCGCCATGTCCTTTCCAATGTTCGCCCCCGGCGCAACTCCGAGTCCGCCCACGAGTCCGGCGCACAAATCCGACACAATATCCCCGTACAAGTTAGGCAGCACTATCACGTCGTACACTTCCGGCTTTTGCACGAGTTGCATGCACATGTTGTCCACAATCACGTCTTCGAATACAATGCTCGGATACTTCTCCGCCACTTTTCGTGCTACGTTCAAGAACAACCCGTCCGTGTGTTTCATGATGTTAGCCTTGTGCACGCACGTCACTTTCTTTCTTCCGTGCTTCACGGCGTAGTCAAACGCCGCTCGCACGATACGTTCCGTCTTGTATTCCGAAATAGGTTTGATCGATATTCCAATGTCACTCGGAATTTTTTCCGAGGGGTGCGTTTTTTGCAAATGTTCAATCAATTTCTTCGTGTCTTCTTTCCCTTGTTCAAATTCGATTCCCACGTACAAGTCATCCGTGTTTTCTCTAAAAATAACCAAATCTAAGTCCTCATACCGCGAGCGCACGCCCTTGTATGATTTCGCCGGTCGTAAGTTGATATACAAGTCCAAATCCTTTCGCAGTTTCACATTCACGCTGCGAAACCCTCCCGCAACGGGGGTAGTAATCGGGGCTTTGATCGCTACTTTCGTTCGTCGAATCGTCTCAATCAGTGTTTCCGGAAATGGGTCTCCCGTTCGTTCGAACACTTCCATTCCTGCCTCTTGTTCCACCCAGTTAAATTTCACTCCCGTCGCATCCAACACGCGTTTGGTCGCGCGGGCGAGCTCCGGTCCCGTTCCGTCTCCTAAAATAAGGGTAACATCGTGCGCCATTTTACTTTCCCCCATTCTCGTATAATTCAATAATCCCCCCGCGAGTAATATTTCGCGTTGTCGTTTCGTGTAGTCTTCCTTGAGTTTGATTTCGATTCCCTTCGTTTGATTCTGCAACGTCACGGGTGCCACATTCCCTTTCATGTGTTCGCGCAACCCGCTCATTACCACTACGTCCCCCGCGCTTATTTTTTCATAGTCTTCTGTCTTCTCAAATTCGAGGGGGAGTATTCCGAAATTAATTAAGTTCGCTTTGTGAATACGCGCGAAGTTTTTGGCAATAACCGCTTTAATTCCCAAATACATCGGGGCCAGCGCCGCGTGTTCTCTCGATGATCCTTGTCCATAGTTCTCTCCTCCGATGACGATTCCTCCCCCGTTCTCTTTCGCGTGTTTTGCAAACTGGGGATCAATGGCTGAAAATACGAATTCGCTAATTTTGGGGATGTTACTCCGCAAGGGAAGCACCTTCGCTCCTGCGGGCATAATGGCATCCGTCGAAATGTTATCTCCCACTTTCAACAAGACTTTCTTCTCCATCCTTTCGGGAAGCGCTTCCGCGATAGGCAAAGGCGCAATGTTCGGTCCTCGAATCACGTCTACCTTTTCGGGTTCGTCGCTCGGGAGAATAATCATTCGATCATCAATTCGCATCTCCTTTCTTCCTTGAATTTTAGGAAACGCTCCTAGTTTTCGAGGATCGGTTATTTTTCCATGCAATGCAGTAGCCGCTGCTGTTTCGGGTGAGCACAAATACACTTTATCATCCGGCGTCCCGCTTCTTCCGGGAAAGTTTCGGTTGAACGTTCGCACGGAAACGGATCCACTTGGGGGGGATTGTCCCATTCCAATGCATCCTCCGCATCCCGATTCATTAATTCGCACGCCCGCGGTAACAAACGATAATAATTTTCCATCCGCCGTAATATTTTCCAACACCTGTCGGCTTCCGGGATTCACTCCCATGCTCACGTGCTCGTGCACCGTCTTTCCTTCCAACACGGCCGAGATGATACTCAAATCTCGATAGGAAGAGTTCGTGCAACTTCCCACTAATACTTGTGCGACGGGTATTCCCTCGACTTCGCTCACTTTCTTCACATTATCCGGCGAAGAAGGGCACGCGATCATGGGCTCGAGCGTATTCAAGTCGATTTCCACGTGCTCATCATACGTCGCTCCTTCGTCCGCTTTCCATTCACTCCAATCCATTTCTCTTCCTTGCGCGTGCAAGTATTCTTTCGTTGTTTCGTCGCTCGGGAAAATACTCGTCGTGGCTCCTAATTCTGCTCCCATGTTGGTAATCGTCGCGCGTTCGGGCACGCTGAGTGTTTGTACTCCTTCCCCATAATATTCAATGACTTTCCCCACGCCCCCCTTCACGGTGAGTCGTCGCAGCATTTCAAGAATAATGTCTTTCGCCGACACCCATTCTTGGAGTCTTCCGGTGAGTTTGACTCCTACAATTTTGGGCATGTTCATGTAAAACATTCCCCCTCCCATTACGACGGCAACATCCAGTCCGCCCGCTCCCATCGCGAGGGCGCCTATTCCTCCATCTGTAGGGGTGTGCGAGTCGGTTCCGAGGAGAATTTTCCCCGGTTTCCCAAATCGTTCTAAGTGGACTTGGTGGCAAATCCCGTTTCCGGGTTTAGAAAATAATATTCCATACTTCGCGGCCACGCTTTGCAAGTATTGGTGATCGTCCGCGTTCTCGAATCCAGATTGGAGCATGTTATGATCGACATACGACACCGATAGCTCGGTCTTCACTTGCTTGAGTCCCATGGCCTCGAATTGCAAGTACGCCATTGTTCCTGTCGCATCTTGCGTGAGGGTTTGATCCACTCGCACGCCTATTTCTTTTCCCGGAACCATTTCCCCTTCTACCAAGTGTTTTTCGATGATTTTTTGGGCAACATTCCGGGGCATTTTTTCCACTCTCCGAAAAGGAGTACGCCGTTTAGATTTTTATGCTTGTGGGAATGGGATCGCTTCCGCGCGTTGAATAATCATTTCGATACTTGTATTATCCATTCCTACTTTCGTCTTTCCTCTCACGTGCACACGCCTCCCTCGCAGGGTCGCGTGCAATGCCTTTCGTTGCGTTTCATCATCGAGCGCATTCAACACGTGCTCTTTTTTCTCTCCCATCATAGAGAGCGCTTCTCCTTCAAATGCAACCCCGCGCATGCTCGCCGTTCCATCATCAATCGTCACCGGCAGTAACAGTCGCGCTTCCACCGTTCCTTCTTTCCCGCACTGCGGGCACGTATTTTCGCGTTGCATTAATTTCGCTTGTCACGCGGTGCATCGTACATAATACCCTTTTCCCTGCATCACGTCCACAATGTGC
>CAYHJZ010000017.1:0-14973 GCA_964357115.1 uncultured archaeon
AAAAAGAAGGGGAAATAAAATAATTCGTTTAAACTAAAATTAGTTCAAACGCTTAGAGGATTGAGGCACCGCCACCACTGCGTTGGAGAATAATTCAAACGGGTTAAACATGACATTCGTGGACATGAAGCATTCGTGCGTGCAGTGGCACTTGGTGTCTACAATCCATTTGGCAATTTCCTTGTTTCGCGGACTAAACCAGAGCTTTTTCATATCATAATCGGTTTGACGCAAGTTGCCAATTTTGAATTTTTCATCGAGTAACTCACACGGAAATACATCTCCATCCGGATAGATTACTCCGATGAGTCGCGAGGCCGTGCAGGGGACATGGGCCTTGTTGTCCGTGTACGTTTTGTAGATTAATTCCTTCGTGCGTGCTTGATTTTGATTAATAATATTTTGGAATGACGACGTGGTGTATCCTATTCGTGCGCTCTTCAAATCCTTTTGGAGCTGTCGAATAACCTCGTGATATTTTGAAATATCAATTTCACTGGAATGAGGGTCCTTTGGCTTTCCTCGGACGAGGTTGATATTAATGGAGTCCGGTTGAATCTCGTCGCGCAAATAATAATAAATGTCCATAATTTTATCTTGATTAAAACCATTGAACGTACAATTCGTTCCCAGTGCTAAATTCTTGTATTTTTTCTTCAGTTCTTTTATTCCTGCGACTGTTTCTAAAAGTCGCTTCCACCCGCCCGGGACTTTTCGAAACACTTCGTGGGCTTCCCCAATATCATCAATGGAAATATTCACCAAAATATTGGCATCCGGACACTTTTGGCACATTCGCTCAATGGAAGGGAGCATTATCTGGGGCAAAAACCCATTGGTGGGGATTCCAAAGATTCGCACGTCGTTGTTTCGGTAAAAAATTTCGGCAATCTCAGGCAAGTCGGTTCGCAAAAACGGTTCTCCCCCAGCGAGGTAGAGGAGGAGCATCTTGTCCAACGTTTGAGAGAACTTTTCAATCTCTTCTAAGGACATGTCTTTCTTCAGGGGGTTATTGAGTTCGGCGGCGTAAAAACAATGAGCACAACTGGCGTTGCAGCGTGTGGTGACAAAGAAAATAAGTTGAATGGGAAGAACATGATCCTTGAAAAATAGCTTGGGGAGTTGTTCTAACGCTGAGATATCATTGACCATTATGATGACGGGGTCGTCTATCTTTAAAACCCCCCTCGTACAATCGTCTGCTCATGAACCCCGAGGCGCGCGGCGTCATTGCCATTATTTTTTTGACCAGTGTCTTGACACTGCTCCCGCTCCTCTTTGGACACTTTTCTACCACTCAAAAAAATCTCGTATTTAATGGGTTTGAATTCCCCGAAGATTCGCAAGCGTACGCGGGATATGTTCAATCCGGCGTGGTTGGAAATGGGCTTCTACTCAAAAATAATAGCACGTCGGAAATGCAAGATGCGCGCTACATTATTCTCTATTTTTCTCTCATGGCGTGGGTGCAAAAAATAGTTTCGGTGCCATTGGATATTCTCTGGAATGCCTTTCGCGTGGCCAGTATCGCGTTCTTTTTATTTTCAGGATGGGTGCTATCTCAACGCCTCTTTTCTTCTTCTGCGCAACGACTCACGAGCGTATTCTTACTCGGCATGGGCGGAGGATTGGGGGGAATCATTTATCTTTTAACGCCCATTTTTCCCGTGCTTTCCCGAATCTATTCTTCGGACCTCACGTATCCGATTGGGTATTCGCTTTTTGGATTTAGCTTTCACCTCCTCGCTCTTTTCAGTTTAGGACTCGTCTTCTTAGGAATCGATCGACTGCTGCGCTATCTAGAAGAATCTCACTCACATGACTTGGGGTGGGCGCTCGTTTTCATGCTGGGTGCCTTTTTCAATCACCCCGCGGCGGGAGCGGTAGGGTTGGCCCTGGTGGGTGTATCCTGGTTGGAGAGAAAAATTTCCATTTCTGCGTTGCTGAAAAAAAAGACAATTCGAGAAGGGGGAATGATTCTCCTCAGCGGCGTAGGGGTGGGATTGTACTCTCTCTGGGCGCGCGCGGATCCGGTGTATGCGGCGCATCAACTCTACTATTTTGCCTGGAGCCGCAAGGAACCTTTACTCGGATACCTATTTGGATTTGGCCTTCTCATTCCGCTCGCCGTGCTGGGTGTGTTTCGAAAGCACGCCTTTCAATTTCCCTCAGCTAAAAAAGTGATTTTATTCGGAGTCATTATTTCTTTTGCCGCGTCCCTCGTCCTGCCTGCGGGAGTCAAGTACATTTACCTCCTCTTTCCTTTTTTGGTATTCCTCTCCATTCCTGGAATTGATGCACTGCTGGAAAAAATAGTGCAGTGGAAACCCCGATTCCCGGTGGGAGTGGGACATGCGCTCCTCATTCTCCTTCTGGTTTCCTCCGTTCCCTTCGTAGTTTTGAAGAAAGCCCACGAAACTAATGACTTGGAAAGACACGCTCACACGGTAGGAGAGGCCGCGGCTCTTTCTTTCTTGCAGACGCAACCTCGTGGTATTGTGGCGTCTGACTTTCGCTTGGGGAGTTTGGTTTCTTGGAAAAGTTCCCACACTCTTTTCCTGGCTCACTCGCTGCTCACCATTAATTTTTCTGTAAAAGAAAAACAATGGGCTGATCTAATAGGGGGAATTTTTTCTTCGATAGATGCGCGTGCCTTCCTCGAAGAAAACAACATAACGTATGTGGTGGTGGACACGCGCGCATTTCCTTACTTGCTGTCGGTGGACTACTTGTCTCCTATTTTTTCTCAGAATGATACCACCGTATTCCGCGTGGCGTGAGACAAACGGTTATAATAGTAATGAAACCCTTCTTTTTCATGGGAGAAACACGACTCACGGGAAAAAACTGGCTCGAATCCCAGGGTGTAGCGTACGAGGTTATTTCGACTCACGAAACACGCGCCGAGGGGCTTGTTTCATTACTCCATTGTCACCCTGCTCAAGTGTTGGTTACTGATTTTTACATCGGAGCGCGTGCTCCCGTGTTGGTGGTACACTCGTTTAATCAACCGGTCAACGTGGAAAAACTCTCCACGCACGCGGGGGACACGATTCTTCGTCGCGGAACCAATGAGGAATGCGTGAAAGAAACCGGGTTGTCTCTCGGGCTTATTCACCCCTTTTTAGAAAATTATTGGTGGAAAGTCCTGGATGAAAAAATTTTTGAGAACGAGACCATTTACATTCGCGCGGGCGTAGCGGGAGAAATCCTCCGTGTAGAAGCGAACGCCCTCAAGTATGTGATTGGCGTCGTGAATGGTTTGCTCGCTGAAGTCACGAATTAATCAAACTATTTTTTTTTCTTCTTTTTCTAAATAACTTTTTTTCTTCTTTCTTTTCACGCGGTGGCTTTCGCAGAAACCGGAGTATCGCCTTCCATAGCGTCTTCATTGGCTTCCGGGACCATGTTGAAGAACGTAATCGCGAAGAAGGCTTCCACGTATTTCTTGAACATCCGGGGATTTCGGAGCTTGGCTAATTGTCTCAACACAAACTTGGGTCGGAAAAAGAATCGTTTGTACGCGCGCGACACCCATTTGTCCGCATCCTTTACAAAGAAGGGAAGTCGATCGTTGCGTTTTCCAAGAGTATACTCCTTCCAATAATCCCCTTGAATGATTCCCTCTTGCATGGCTAGCAAATACAACGGCGTCTGTGGCAGGGGGGTGGCGACGTTGTACATGAGTAGATCTAAATCCAAATCAATACTGAAATCGATCGTGCGCTGAATGGATTCCTCGGTTTCGTGGGCGTATCCAATCTGGAAGTACGCAAAACTCTCAATTCCTACTTCGCGGCACCACTTCACTACTTGTTTGGCTCGCTCGAGTGAAATTTGTTTGTTCATTAATTTCAATGTTTCCGGGTCTCCCGACTCAATACCAAATCGAAGCTGTCGGCAACCGGCTTCCTTCATACGTTTAAGCAATTCGTAGTCCACACAATCAATGCGCGTCGTCGTCTGCCAAGGAATTTTCTTGTGATATCCTTCTGCAATATATTTTTCACAAAACTCGAGCACGTGTTTCTTTTCGACCGTAAATGTATCGTCCACAAAGAGGATTTCTTTCACGTGGTACTTCTGATACACCTCTTTGACTTCGGCCATAATACTATCCGCATTGCGGAAGCGATACTTCATGTCACTCGGCTGCTTGTAGCAAAACCCGCAGCGATACTGGCATCCTCTTCCAGTAGAAATAGTGGCCATGGGGTGATCCGCAATAATCACGGAGTATTTTTCCCACGGAACCATATGTCGCGCCGGAAAAGGAAGCGCATTCAAATCGGGTTCAATCCACGGCTTGTTGATAATGACCTTTCCTTCCTTCTTGAAAACGAGCCCTTCAATTCCATCCACCGGTTTTCCGTCGCGGAGCGCTTCGGCGAGTAACAAGAAAGGCGTCTCTCCCTCTCCCATGATTCCAAAGTCGACTTCGGGATACGACAATAGTTCGTTCGGATACGAGGTCATGTGCGCCCCACCAAAAAGAACCTTAGCCCCCATCTCCTTGCACATGCGCGCTACCGTCAAGTCCTGTTGAATGGTCGAACTTGAAATTCCAATTCCCACTAAATCAGGTTGATACTCCTGAATTCGCTTGCGCGTCTCCTCCATGTTAACTTCTTCAATCAACGCGTCCAGCACTTTCACTGGGACTTTTCCGCGCTCGAGGACGGCTGCCACATAAAGCAGTCCAAGTGGGGGGACGACGCCCATAATTTTAGCCAAGCTGGCCGCTAATCGAGAATTAACCCCTTCCGTCCCGGGAGAGCGAATCAGTAAAACCTTCATATCTTTCTTCATCGATTTTCCTCTTTAAAAGACTCCTTGGAATCGTGAGATGGGGAATGGGGAGACGTTTTCTCGTTTTTGGTCTCTGCCGCTACAGTGTTAGGATTTTCGTTCGTATTCCAACGAATAACCGTGGATGCATCCCCTTTGTGGCATTGGCAGGGACAATTGGGCCAGTACACTGAAATACCACACCCGCACAACAAGCACGGATTTTTCCACACGGTCATACGTGCACCTGCCCCTTCATTTTCAATGACTGACGGCGCACTTCGGTTATTTGTTTTTCTAACAACTGTCGATTTTGCTTAATTAACGCCGCAATCAAACCGAGCGCGGCGACTTCCACTCCAATAATGAACAACACTCCTGAAATAATGGCGCGCATGAGAAAGGCTTCCCCAATCCTTCCCGTTACCAAAAAACTTTCCAAGACGGGGATGCCGGAAATTATTCCTAAAATCAAAAACACGGCACCAATGGTTCCAAAAGTAGCAATGGGGCGAAGTTTGAGGTTACCCATGACTACCGTGTGGGCGGCGCGCAAGGCATAATCTAAAATCCCATTAAACAAGCGACTCTGATCCGCGCGTTTTCTAAAATCACACGGGACTTCTGCGATGCGCAGTCGCTTATCCGCGGCGTCAATGATGGTTTCTTGCGTGTAGGTAAAGTTAGACAAAATATTCAACCGCAACGCCGCCTCTTGATTAAAGGCGCGAAAACCCGTTTGACCATCCGTGATGGGAATGCCCGTATTCCATGAAAGAATATGCGATGCGAGACGATTTCCCCAGCGCTTGGAAAGGGGCATGTGTTCAATATTTCCCCTGAATCGAGAACCCAATACCATGTCGGCACGTCCCTCTAGAATGGGTTGAATTAGTCGTGGAATTTGGGATTGATCGTACTGATTATCGGCATCCGTGTTTACCACAATGTCCGCACCCATCTCTAGCGCTTTTTCTAATGCTCGTGTGAATGTGAACGCCAAACCCCGATTGACTGAGTTAGAGATGACGGTTGCTTTGGCAGCAATCGCCTCACTCACTGTGTGATCGGTGGAACCATCGTCCACGACCAACACGCGAATGGAAGAAATTCCTTCTATTTTTTGGGGAACACTCTCGATAACCGCGCGAATCGTCTTTTCTTCGTTGTAGGCGGGAATAGTCACTACGAGGTTCACTAGCTTGCGAACAGGAGAGCGAGGCATCACACGACGTGGGGGAAAAATCCCTATAAATCAACCGCTTGCCCCGCGTGCGGAGGGAAGGGTTGTACCAATACTCTATATAATACTCGAAAAGGGTCTTTTAGTTGTATAGGGGGGAAATTTCTGCATGAAACTACTTGTTACCGGCGGCAGTGGCTTTATTGGTAGTCACTTTATTCGGGATGCTCTAGCAGCGAGTGACGAAACCACCATCGTGAACGTGGACAAGCTCACGTACGCGGGACGGAAGGAAAATAATGCGGACGTAGAAAAAAATCCCCGTTACTCTTTTTTGCATGCGGATATTGGGGATGAAAACACGATGAAACAAGCCATGCGAGGCGTGGATGCCGTGATTCACTTTGCCGCCGAGTCTCACGTGGATCGATCCCTTACTGATTCGGGTATTTTCCTACGAACGAATGTTTTAGGAACGCATTCTCTTCTGGAGGCCGCTCGTGCCAACGATGTAAAAAAATTCGTCTGTATTTCCACGGACGAAGTGTACGGCCACATCCTCGATGGTAGTTTTACTGAAGAAGATGTTTTGAATCCAAGAAACCCGTACTCTGCATCTAAAGTAGGCGCCGAACGACTGGCGTATAGTTATTCTCAAACGTACGGAATGCACGTCACCATCACGCGCAGCTCTAATAATTTCGGGCCCAATCAATACCCCGAAAAAATGCTTCCCTTATTCGTTACGAATATTCTCCGCGGGAAAAAAGTTCCTGTGTATGGAAACGGAATGAACATTCGCGACTGGCTGTATGTGAAAGATAATTGTGCGGGTATTCAGTTAGTGCTTGAAAAAGGAAAATCGGGAGAAGTGTACAACATTGCGGGAGAACATGAACTTCCTAACATGGACATGACTCGAAAAATTTTATCGATTATGAAAAAGGGAGATGAAATGATTCAATTTGTGGAAGATCGAAAGGGGCACGACCAACGATACTCGATTGATGCAACTAAAATTAAAGAACTGGGATTTTCTCCTCAAGGAACGTTTGACCAAAACTTGCGAACAACGGTAGAGTGGTATGTTCAAAATCCCTCTTGGTGGAAACCCTTGGTAAAAGCATGAAAAAAGTAGTCCAAGCCACGATGATCGGGACACTTCCTCCGATTCAGGGGATTAGTAGTTACTGCAAGGAACTTGCCTCCGCGTTGCAGAAAACGGTTCCGCTGGAATTCATCACCTTCTCCCACTTCGCGCCCTCATTCGCCTATGCGGGAAAGAAATCCATCGCGAATGAATCTTTTGAACCTGCTTGGCCCAACGTTACTATTCGCAGGACGCTGGCCTGGTTCAATCCATTTTCCTGGTGGTTTGCCGGTGTTCGTGCGCAGGGAAAAATTGTTCACTTTCATTGGTGGAGTCACTTATTATTTCCCGCTTTTTTCACCGCTCTCGTGGCAGCTAAAATGTCGGGAAAGAAAATAGTGTGCACGGTGCACAACATTGAAACACACGAAAAGAGTTGGTTGGACGCCGTGTTCTCTCGTGTATTTTTCAAGGGGGTGGATCATTTCATTGTACATACGGAAGGGATAAAAAAAATATTTTCTCGCGCCTACGTTGTTTCGCCCCAGCGAGTTCACGTGATTCCTCACGGCGTATTCGATTTCTACGATAACTCTTCCACTCCCAAACAATCTCGTAAGCGATTAAACATTCCTGCCGAGGCAAAGGTTCTACTTTACTTTGGAAACATGCGCCCCTACAAAGGAATGGAGGACCTCATTGAAGCATTTTCTCGTTTAGGTCGCGAAGAAAATTATTATTTAATTTTAGCCGGTTCGCCGTGGAATCAAGAATATGCACGCGAGATAGAAGAACGAGTAAAAGGCCTCTCCTCGGTCCTCCTGAAAATAGCGTATATTCCCGAGGGCGAAGTAGGGGATTATTTTCAGGCCGCGGACGTGGTGGTTCTGCCCTATCGAAACTTCACTTCCCAAAGCGGGGTGGGTAATATTGCTCTAGCCTTTGAGAAGCCCCTCATCGTGTCGAATGCGGGTGGGCTGAGTGAACTGGTCTTAGATGAAAAATTGGTCTTTGCAGCGAAAGACGTTACGGGATTAATCGCATGCATTCGCTATGTCTTCTCGTCCCCCACTCAACTGAAAAAACTAGGAAAGGATTCTGAACTATTAAAGAAGAAATATTCCTGGTCTGAAATTGCTATTCGTACCAAAGAAGTGTACGATACTATCTGCCCAACTTTTTCTCATTCATAGTTGGCAATTTCTTTGCCGCCATTGGTTTGGCATCGAAAATAACAACGGGTTTTACATTCCACGCCGCGCTCGACTCGTTCATTGGTGAAAAGCGGAGTCTCCACGTGTTCTTCAAAAAATTAATAATCGTGGGGCCTAACTTCACTGAACTATTCGACATTTCCTTCCACACCACGGGAATTTCCACCAACACTAAATTCTTTCTCTGCGCAATGTATTCCACTTCCGTTTCAAAAAAGAACCACGAATCCTGCACGAGGGGGAGGAAGGGACGAATGCGCTCTGTCTTGAATGCCTTGAACCCGCACTGCGGGTCGGTGAAACGAGCATTCAAAAAGCGCAGGATGATGCGCGTATATATCCACGATACAAAAAATCGCACCGGGTCGCGCTGAATTATGGATTGAGGGTGGTATCGGGAGCCACTCACCATGTCGGCGCCCGAGTGAATCGTGTCAATCAGCGAAGGAATGGCTTCTATTCCCGTAGCGAGGTCCGCGTCCATGTAGGCGAAAATACTCGATGAGCTGTGCAATAAATTGTTGAGCACCGCACTTCCTTTTCCGGGAGTTGGGACTGCGGTGATGCGCACTCCTTTTTTGTTTTTGGCAAACTCTTGAAGCGAGTCAAAGCGATCGCCTTTCTTCCCATTGTGTGCGAGCGTAACTACCCAGGGAATAGAAACATTTTTTTCTAAAAAGTGGAGGAGAGTGGGGACGTTTTCGATGACGTCGAGAATATTTCCATTATAGGTGGGAATGGCAATCTCTAGGAGTTCACGGCCCATACTTCCCATTTATCGTTTTGGTTTAATAATAACTTCCCCCTCGTCCTTGAACGGATTCCTATGCGTCTCTTGTTTTCACTTCAAAGTCGAATCGACTCTGCCTTTCGGGTCGCGCCCATCGATTCTCTTGTTTTATTTTTTTCCTTGTGGGTGGGAATATCGGTTTGGGCAGGGTACACCGTGGGATTGGGGCTTTGGACCCTTATTCCTGCGATTCTTGGAGTGATTTTCTTTACTCGATCGGCAGCTCCCTTGCATCGTGTGGAAAAAATCCCACTCTTCATTTTGCTTTCCATTGGGTTGGCGTTTCTCCTTATTTTTATTTTTATTCAAAATGGATTTGACGTGAGCGCGGATACGGCTATTCCCTTTGCTGCAGAACACATTCGACAATTCATTCCCCACACTTACCTTCCTGAGTTTAACGTGCCGTTCGTCTACCCTGCGGGTGTTCCTAGCATTGTCAGTCAGATCGCCGGAGTGGGCATTCCGTTTCACGTAGTGGCGTGGGGGATCGGACTCGTGGGTCTTTTGCTTTTTCTGCACGGCTTGGTGCGTTTAGCGGGAAATTATTTTTCTAGTGTCTCGGTCGCAGTGGCAGCGGGAATCCTACTGCTCGGACTTCGCCTGCCCTTTCAAAGTTTCCTGAGCGGTGAATACGCGTTGTTGCTGGGACTCGGGCTCGTCATTCATTTTATTATTCCTCGGCAAAATCCGCACTCCTTGCTGGGATGGGGTGCTGTTTTTTTGTGCCATCCGTATGCCTTCCTCGTGGGGATGATTCTTTGGGTGGTGCTGTATGGAAAACTCGAAAAGGAATTCATCAAACAATTTCTGCTTGTCGGACTCGCGACTTTTATCATTAGCCTCCCCTCCGTGTGGAATCAAATTCTCCCCTTCCTATTCGATGCTTCCCTCGCGCGTGTACCTCCGTTTTCTCTCTCTCTTATTCACGCGCTCCCTTTCATCTTCAGCGTCGGTCTGGCTCCTATTCTGCTCTCCCTCCTTGCTCTCCATTCTGCCGTCACTTCCTCGCCTCTCTTAAGTCGAGAAAAAATGATTCGCCTTCTCCTCTTGTTTGGAATCGGCCTCGTTGGATTCTTGATGACTTTCCTCTATCCTACTCTCGTCGTCGGGGGAAAACTACTCCTGCTGAGTTCAATTGCTGCGATATTGGGTGCTGCGGTCTGGATCGCGCATGCTTCTCGAAAACAATCCTTTCTACCATTAGCAGTGTTGGGCGCGTGCCTCGTGTTACTGTTCTCTTCCTCGACGCTGGTAGGATTAGCCATAGGGTCCAAGTCTACTCCCGATGAAGCTCAAGCAGCGGTGTTGTTCTCCGAAGCATTTCCTCACGCCGAGCGAGTGGCTTTTTTATCCCCCGGCGCGGGAAAAATGTCCCAGTATGCCCACACCACTCCTCTCGATGCGGTTACTACGCATTACATGACCACTTTTTTCAGGGAAAATTCTACTCATCCCGAATGGAATCGAATAAAGAATGAAGGTGAACGCTTCAATGAAATACTCGAAACGCGCTGCGTGTCGTGTTTAGAAGAGTTGGACGTGGAGTATTACGTCATCAACACGCACGCATTTCCCTTGCTTGAAAATGCTAATCCGATATGGAAATATTCGTCGTTCGTTGCCTATTCGAAAGAATAATTCAGCTTTTTAGAACCAAACAAAATCACTGTTTTACAGGCATCGTAAATTAGTTATTTACAGCGAAGGTCGCCCAAAACATTTTTTTATTTCGTTTCCATACTTTGTGTCAGGTTCGCGATTGTCTTTTTTAGTTGAGGAGGTTCTCGACTAAACATAATTCCCCCCGCGACAAAACTCAATCCGTATCCTACAATAAAGTACAGAATGGAAAAAATAATAGCTAATTCGGCAGAAACACCGTAGGCTCCAAATACGAGAACCGCGGCTAATTCTCGTGTCCCCGCTCCTGCTACGCCAAAAGGAATAATCTCTACTAGCGAAATCACCGGAATCACGATGAGCGCGGCCTCCCATCCCACTGGAATGTGCGCGGCTTGCATCAAGAAAAATCCCATCGCCGCATTGGATGACCATGCGAGAACACTGTACCCGGCGGCAAGGGCAAACGTAAGTGAGTTCTTCTTAATCAGCGGAACCGAATCATAAAACTCTTTCCCGTGATACGCAATCAATGCATGGAACTTCTTCGGAACGAGAAATTGAAATTTCTTCCAGAGTATGCGTGCGATGCGGCGATTAAATACGGCGAATAACACTCCAATGAATCCTAGGAGCAGCACGGCAATAACTTCAGGAGAAATGATCTCAATTCCTTTAGTGGAAAGGAGAATGGTCATTCCTACCGCGCCAAAAACGAGGAGGGTTCCAATATCTAAGGCGCGATCAATAATTACTGCCATTACACTTCGGCCGGCACCCATTTTTTTTTCAATGTACGCCACGCGCACGAAATCGCCAATTCTTCCAGGGGTAATCACTCCAATAAACAGTCCAATCAACAACGTCTTGGCCGAATCGGCCAACGAAATGGACGAATCCAATCCGCGAATAACTGTTTTCCATTTCAAAAATTTAGCAAAAAGAATCAACCACCACACTCCAAACGCGAGCGCTACAAATTCTAATTCCACGTTCTGAAGTGCTAAAAAAAGTGCATCAAAATCAAGCTGGGTGAACGCAACGTAGGCAATAACTAACGTAAAAATAACCGCGATCCATTGCTTTGCCATTCTAAACAGGAGGGCGCGCCCCATTTTAATTCAAGCGGTGACTTAGCGCCACACGCCCGAATCTAAGCGCTTCACTCGCTCGGCTAAGGGAGGGTGCGTCATGAAGACGCCCATGAGCCCTTCCCCTGCGAAAGGGTTGGAGATAAACAAGTGCGCCGTTCCCTCATTGGCGTTCTCCATAGGGTTGCGATGAATACCCGTCTCGAGTTTTCGCAGCGCGGAAGACAATCCCGTGCCCGAGTTCAACGTTTTTGCCGCCGTCTCATCTGCTAAAAACTCGCGCGAACGCGAAACCGCGAGTTGAACGAGGGTGGCGATAATGGGAATACTAATCGCCAAAATCAATAATCCAATGGGGTTCTGATTTTCCTCCCGTCCGCCTACGCCAAACCACATCATGGAGTGTGCAATCATCCCAATCGCTCCCGCAATCGTGGCCGCCATACTGGCAATCAACACATCTCGATTCTTGACGTGAGCTAATTCATGCGCCATCACGCCTTCTAATTCGGAGTCATTCAACAAGGAAAGAATGCCCGTCGTAAACACAATAGCCGAATGATTCGGTCCGCGACCCGTGGCAAACGCATTAGGAGAGGACTCATTAACGATGAAGAGTCGAGGCATCGGCAACTCCATTCGCTGGGCGATTCGCGAGGCAATATCCTGCATGCGTCTCCCGTCCACGGTTTTCACATCCGCGGGTTGGGCTTTATACATAGCCAGGACGATTTTGTCTGAAAAATAATACGAGCCTAAATTGAGAACCGCTGCAAAAACGAAGGCAATGATAACACCCTCGGTGCCCCCGAGCAATCCCCCTAAAAGGAGAAAAATCCCCGTCAAGATACCTAAGAAAAACACTGTTCGGATGTGAAATTCCATACGTGCATCACCTTGCCCTATCTACTACACCTTATTCGAAGTGTTTAAATACTTGTCAAAGATGTACTTAGTCATTATTGCGCATCGCGCCGGGGGAGGGTTTCATTTGAATCGAGGGGTTTTATTTTCCACACTAGGTATTTTTGTATTATTATTTTCTAGCGGTGCCTGGGCCACGCCGACGGGCGTGAACATCACGGACGCAAGTTACACGACAGATGGAACGACCCCTCTGGAAATTAACTTTACTCTCACGAAAGCCGACTTTGTTGCACAAGTAGTGGAAGCCGAAATCTTTCACAGTGCGGATAACACGCTCGACGGAAGCGACACTTCACTGGAAGGACCCACGGCGTTTGCCAGCTTGGGATGCAGCGGCGATTTAGTTACCACCGCTACGTGTGCCGTGGATGTGGATGTCTCTTCTCTCGCGAGCGGATTTATTTTGGTTCAAACCACTACGGATGGAGCGGAAGAAACCCCTTCCAACGCCGTGGCATTAACGATTACTCTCCCGAGCGACACGACGCCACCCGTCATTACCGGACCTACTTTTGGTCCCGTCACTCCGACTGCGGGACAATGGTATACTGCCGGAAGTCTCACGATGGACGTTTCGTGCAACGAACCCTGTTTGTTCGAATACAAAATTGGGAGCGGAAGCTACACGACTCTTCCGAATAACACGGTACTCACCGCCACCACCTTCATTCAATCGGCGAACGGAACCCTCACCGTGAAAGCCACGGATGAGGCGGGAAACGAGAGCACGGTTACATTTAACGACTTGAAAATTGATTCAATAAAACCCGAACTCACCATCAACGTGAACACGGGATTCATCAACGACAAAACCCCTTCCATTGAAATCGTCGCCAGCGACGCTACTTCGGGCGCGCACCACGCGCTCATCAAATGTGCGGGAAGCACTGTTGGGGAGTCTTTCAACGTGAGCACGGGAACCACGACGATCAATGACTTTGATGTCACGGACGGACCCAACTGTGCCAGCGGTGATGGAGAACGCGACATTACGGTGGAACTATTCGACGCGGCTGGACTCGCGAGCGATATCAAAACTAAAACGATTAAACTCGACACGACCAAGCCTTCCGCGCCCGGAGACTTGGATGACTCGGACGTGACACAAAATTCCGTTGTTCTGACGTGGGAAGAATCCACCGACTCTGGAACGGGAGCGAGCGGCGTAGAGGAATATCTCATCTACCGCGCCACGAGCAACAGCCAACCCAACGATCCCATTGATGAAGAGACAGAAAATGAATACACCAACTCAGGACTCACCGCGTGTGAGACGTATTTCTACTGGGTCAGCGCCATAGATGAAGCCGGAAACGAGAGCAATGTCGAAGGACCCCTCAGCGTGGACACGGAATGTCCGAATGATAACGACAACAATAATGACAACAATGACAATGATAACAATGACACCTCGAGCTCCGGCGGCGGTGGCGGTGGTGGAGGCGGCGGGGGTGGGGGCGGCGCATGCAATGTGACGTTCGACATTCCTACCGACCTCTTTGCGGGCGAAGTGTATGATTTAGGAGTCAGCGGTTCCTCCTACGCGGGGGGACACTTTCGTGTAACACCGACGGGAAAGCCGACGCTTACGATTAAGCAAACCGGCCTCGCCACGAATGAGTGGGAGGGCTCTTACGCTATTCCTGATCAAGCAGGATTGTCCCTCAAATTTGTCTTCAGCGGGGGAGCGTGTATCTCCACCACCACCCGTCTCGTGAAAGACCCGGCGAGCAAAGTCGTCGCACAAACCGTCATTCCCATTCTCGAAGATGATGGGGATGAACCCTCCGACATTTCCACGCTTCAAACCGTAGCGGTAGAGGAATTGCCCTCCTTTCCCGTGACGCTCAACATGGATAGCATTCCCCGCGTCCTCGGAGAATCGGGATTCAACGCCGAAAATAGAGAAATGATTACGCAGATCACCTCTCTCCTGAATGGGTGGAGCGTCGTCAAGAGCGTGACATTGGTTCGCGTGGAAGGAACGGAAGAATACGCCCTCCAACTCGTGATTCGTCTCGTCAATACGACGCGTGCGGGAACGATTAAAATAATTGAGAGCATTCCCAAAGACTTCGTCTCAAGCGCGCAACGAATGACAGCCAATTATCCCATGACCATCCTCAAGGATGATCCTCTCGTGCAATTTGAAATCAGCGACTTGTACGAAGGGCAAGAAATCGAACTCTTGCTCACGACGACTCAAACATTTGACCGAGCCGAAGCCGAAGAACGCGCGCGCGAAATCGCACCCGAACTCGACAGCC